>NZ_FUKJ01000164.1 GCF_900163745.1 Crenothrix polyspora | reverse complement strand
AGCAGTTCCTGCAGCCGCTGCACCTTCTGCAACTTTGCCAGCAGCATCGGTTGCTACAGCACCCGCTGTTTTAGCGGTATCAACTACAGCAGCACCTGCATTGGCTGCGCCATCAACGGCTTTGCTGGTAGCTTCCTGAGCAGCACCAACAGCAGATTCTGTGGTTGCTTTAACAGATTCAACAATAGCACTGGCTTTGGATTCTTTTGGTACGGCATGTCTATCATTAGCCGGTGGCGCACCTTGATCTTCAGCACCACAACCTGCCAATAACGCTAAACTAACCAAACTTGTTGCTATAATTTTTTTATTTTTCATAAATATACCCTATATTTATTAAATTTATAAGACCTGATATTACCCAGAAAAACACTAGGATTAACACCAAATGGTAACACATTATCAATTATGGGCTAAAAATTAATCCCTGTTTAAATCAGGCGATGTACGTCCTCGCAATCGCGAGACTATTCTATGATTTTTTGGGATATTTACAATAAAAACTATCAATTTAATCCTAATGTTACAGAATTACGTCAAAGAATATAGGGGCATTGTATTGTCAGAATCGGTCTAACGCGCCGTATTGTCATTGAACACCCACTAAAAATCCAAAAAATGCTTATTCCTTCAATAGGTTCTTCTGATTGCAAATAAGGTGGCAACCAGTATGACAAGACTCGGCAGGATTGCAACCCAGGGCGCGTTAAGCTCATAAATTAATCCGATATGGCTGGTAATCTTGTCGATGATATTAAAGCCCATACCAATCACTACGCCGATCAGTATTCGACTGCCCACACTGACCCCACGTTTAATGCCTATCACAAACGGCACAGATACCAGCAACATAACAAAAGTCACCAATGGATTAACGATCCGCCCCCAAAAAGCCAGTTCGAAAGTCTGCGACTTTTGGTGATTTTCTTGCAGAAAACCAACATACATAGCCAAATCGTAAAGTGATAGATTATTGGGGTTTACCGTAACCATTTTAAACAGCTGCGGATCAATCGATGACTTCCAAATCCGTTGCTTTTGTTTACTACTGCGCATCTGTTGGGTTGATACCTCAGATTGCCTGATCTCCTCAAGCCGCCATTGCTGTTTACCCAAAAAAGTGGCTTGTTTGGCGGATACCAAGCGACGTAAATGGCGCTGCTCATCTATCTCATACATATTGATAACGGCAAGCTTGCCATCTTCTTGTATACGCCGCACATTAATGAATTGATTGCCTTCACGTATCCACAAGCCATAGCGTGAGTGCATGATGGCATTTTGATTTTGCGATGTTAGCTTAATCTTTTGCCCCATGCGCTCGCCCAATGGCGCAATAAATTCACCCACCAAAAAAGCAATAATAACCAATACCGCGCCTGCCAACAGCGCGGCTTTTACAATACCAAAAACGGATACCCCCGCCGCTTGCATGGCGATAAGTTCGCGGTTATTGGCCATGTTGCCTAATATAAAAAGACTGCCTAATAATGCCGATGCCGGTATCAATTCATAAAGGACGGTAGGCGAGGTTAAGGTAACGTAATAAAAAATCTCTTTTAACCCGTAATGCCCCTTGCCAAGGTCGCCTAATTCATCACTAAAAGTAAATAGATTAAACAGCGTTAACAAGCACAGCAAAGCCACAAAAGAGCCTTTCAGAATTTCTTTGACGATATAGTAGTTTAATACCTTCATTGGCCGACCTTATTGCTGACTTTCAGCATCAGCCACTGCCAGCCATAGAGTCTTGCCAATAAAACCGCACCGACCAGCAAAAATAAAACATTCACGCCCATAGCGCCCACTGTACTTGAAATAGTGCCGTTAACCACCCAGGCATGACTGACGCGCACCAAGTTGCCATAAGTAAAGTAAATCAAAAAACCGATGGCGATGTTGCCATAAATACCCCCGCGCGGTGAAACCTGCGCCAGTGGCACAGCCAAAAAAGCCAGCAACAAAATGCTGAGTGGAATAAAACAGCGGCGTTGTAATTCGGCGATATCAATCGATGCCGTGGAGCGCCACAAATCGGCACTGGCCATAGCTTCGCGTGGATAATCGAGCGCTGCGCCCTTTGCTTCTATTTGCACAGCATATTCATCAAAGGTTTCGATAACGTAATTTAATGCACCAGGATAGCCCTGCACACGCTCACCATGCTCAAAAATCATGTAGCTTCCAGTGGGCAAATCGACCAATCGTCCAGCCTGCGCATTGATGATACCTAAATGCCCTTTACTTCTTTGCTGAACAAACACCTTGTGCATTTTTTTATCGGCATCAATATGTTCAACATAAAAAACCAAATCGCCATGGCTGTATTCACTGAACTTACCGGCGGAAATACCGCGAATATCCGCCGATTGCTTATCCCTGTGCAACAGTTTTTCCATACCGGCCTCAGCCCACGGCGACACCACCAATGACAATCCCATTGTGAGTAAGCTCAAAGGGAATATCAGCAAAAACAGGGCTCGGTAAATGGTGCCTGAACCGCCACCCGCCGAAGCCACAGCAGCCATTTCCTGCTCCTTGTACATACGACCCAAGACCATTAATACCGCCATAAAGACCGCTGCCGGCAATAACTCAATGCTAGTAATCACGGTTTTAAGCGCCAGCATGGTCAGCAATGTTTCATTAGAAACCTGGCCTTCAACCGCTTTATCCAAAATTCTGATGAATGCCCGGCTGACAATAATCACTACAATCACCGACCAAACCGACAGTAGCGTTTTCAACACATCCAAAACAATCATTTTATCGAAAACCGTAACAAAAGGCCGACGCGCCGTGTTATGTTCTTTAGGCCAATGTGTTTGCAAACGACTCTCTCCCCATCATAATACGTGTTGTGTTGTATAATTTGTAACTACTCAGTGGATGTTACAACAAAGTCCACGGAAAACACAAAAGACACAAAAGGTTTTCGGTAATACTTCTTTTTGCGACAAAATACCCACATTTTTCCGTGTTTTTTGTGCTTTCCGTGGACAAATAAGAACTTTTTACTCTATCTTTTAGACGGCTGAGTAGTTACTATAATTTTGCTGATATTACCCAAAAACTTAAAAAACAGGCAAAGACGATACATCACGCGCCTGCTTTTTCTTATCCTTAACCCAGCTGTTCTGTCAGACTACACGACATAAACTATGGACTATTTTATAGAAACCGCCCCTTTAGAAACACTGCAAGCTGATTGTACAATTATTGGTGTCTACCAGGATCTACAACTTTGCCTACCAGCAAACGCATTGGACAATAATACGCGGGATTTGCTCAACACTGTTATCAGTCGTGGTGACATCAAGGGAAAACTGGGGGACACCGTGTTAATCAACGTTGTGCCCAACAGCGCAATTGAACGCATTCTACTGGTCGGCTTGGGCGAAAACAAACCTTTGGCCGCTAAAAATTTCCGTAAAGCCCTGTACGCTGCCGTTAACAACCTAAAGAAACCGTATATTAAAGTCGTAGCCTGTAGCTTGGCAGAATGTGCGGTCAGTAATAGTGACTGGCAATGGAAGACTCGGCAAATTGTTGAAGTGTTTGGCGATGCGGTGTATCAGTTTACTGCGCTCAAATCCGATAAAGAAACCGAGAGCAAGCTGGAAAAAATCATTATCACTGCACCAGAAGGCCAGCTAACAGCGGCGCAAGCTGGTTTAGCGCAAGGAAAAGCCATTGCTGAAGGTGTCACGTTAACCAAACACCTGTCCGATTTACCAGGCAATATCTGCACCCCGACTTTTCTGGCCGAACAAGCAATGGAACTGGGCAAAAAATCTGACAAACTCACAGTTAACATTCTCGAAGAAGCCGATATGGAAGCTTTGGGTATGCACGTTTTTCTGTCTGTATCGCGCGGCAGCCGTGAACCTGCTAAATTAATTAGTTTAAATTACCAGGGCGGCGACAAAAACACTAAGCCCATAGTTTTGGTAGGCAAAGGTTTAACCTTTGATGCCGGTGGTATTTCATTAAAACCTGGGCCTGGCATGGATGAAATGAAATACGATATGTGCGGCGGTGCGGCAGTTTTAGGCACGCTACTGGCTGCCGCTCAAATGAATTTGCCGTTAAACATTATCGGCCTGATTCCATCCTCCGAAAACCTGCCCGATGGCAATGCCGGTAAACCGGGCGACATCTGGACGAGCATGTCCGGCAAAACCGTTGAAATCTTAAATACCGATGCCGAAGGCCGTTTAATACTCTGCGATACCTTAACTTATGCGGAAAGATTTAACCCAGATGTAGTGATTGATTTGGCAACGTTGACCGGTGCGTGCCTGGTGGCTTTAGGCCGTGTACCCAGTGGCCTGCTCGGTAATGATGATGCCTTATGCAACGACCTGCTGGCCGCCAGCGAAACCGCTAACGACAGTCTCTGGCGTTTGCCGCTGTGGGAAGAGTATCAGGAACAACTGAAATCAAATTTTGCTGATTTGGCCAATATTGGCAGCAAAGATGGCGGCACCATTACCGCCGCCTGTTTTCTGTCGCATTTTACTAAAAACTTCCGCTGGGCACATTTGGATATTGCCGGTACCGCATGGCGTTCGGGGCCTACAAAAGGGGCAACCGGGCGGCCAGTACCCTTGCTGAGCCAATATTTGATTAATCGCGCCAAAGGGCTTTAAGCACTCATGCCCGAAATCAGCTTTTACGTACTGGC
>NZ_FUKJ01000115.1 GCF_900163745.1 Crenothrix polyspora | reverse complement strand
CTATAACATTGTCCGCAAAGAAGCCGAAGCGATTGCCCCCGGAAAACCCATCTTGATCGGCGAATCCGGCTGGCCAAGTGTCGGTCGGCAGCGCGGTTGGTCCGTGCCTAGCGTCACCAATGAAGCGCAATTTATCCGTGGCCTGCTCAAAGTGGCTGCCGAAAACAAGTTTGATTACAACATCGTCGAAGCTTTCAACCAGCCTTGGAAAGATGCCCTGGAAGGCGTGATAGGTGCAAACTGGGGGATTTTTACCGCAGACCGTAAACATGACGTGTTCCCGCTCACCGGTAAGGTGTATGAAAACGTCAACTGGTTACAGCAATTTGGCTATTCCTGTTTGATTTTATTGGCGGTCGCCGTGTATTACCGTCAGAAATTGCAAGTGCTTACCATATCGAGTGCTAGCATGTTTTTACTGTTTTCACACCTACTCGGTATTTTGCTGGTCAGCCTGTCCTGCTTCAACTGGTATACCAGCTATAACACTATGCATTACCTGTATAGCATTACGGCGGTGGGTCTGAATGTGCTATTGGTTATGCTGTTGGTACAACGTGCCAGCGACATTCTGACTCAACAAACCGCAAGCCAGAAAGTCGGACTGGGTCTGTATTTTCTCTACCTGCTGCTGACCGCGTTCGCCATCAACAGAACTTACGACTTGGCTGTCGATGGCCGTTACATCAGCTTTCCGTTTATCTTGACCGCCATTCCTGTGCTTGGCCTGCTGGGTTTGATGGTCGCGCATTATTGGGTCAAAAGGCCAGTGCCGGAAAAAACACTGGCGCTTGATACCTTGATCGGTACGTCACATCAGCTGATACACCCTAAAATCATCGGTTACAGCCTGCTGGCTATGGTTGTCGGCCTGATTATCGGTGAAACCCGTGCCTTCATGGTGGCTCGCGACTTTGTTGCCGAACACCCCGGTTTTATCGAGCGTTTCGGGCGATCTCTTGTCTTTACCATTACCAATCTGCAACTGGTGCAATGGCTCACTGGCTTGATTTTACTCGCCAGCGCGTTTTTGCTGAGTAGTAAACGTAGCAAATAATAGTTTTTTGTAACTACTTCATGTAGGTGTTAAAAAAGGGCTACCCATTAATACGGGACAAAAGCCCTCTCCGGGGCATTCCTGCTCTGTGTTATGTTGGTGGCCAAAAAAAGTCCATGGAAACCAAAAGTAGGCGCTTTTAAGCGGCACAGAAGACACAAAAAGTTTTCGGTAATTCTTCTTTTTGCTACAAAATACCCACACTTTTCCGTGTTTTTTGTGCTTTCCGTGGACAGATAAAAGCATTTTTCTTTATCTTTTGGACAGCTGAGTAGTTACAATTTTTTTAAGACAACCTTATGACCAAAACCCTCACTGTTACCCTGGAAACCGGTTTATTGCATATCAATACCGAACCGGGCTGCGTACCGCTTAAACGTTTGCTGGGTTTTGCGGCACGGATCAGCAGCAAACGAAAATTTTTGTTAGTCAGCAAGGTATTGGGCAAACATTATCCGGTATCGCCACACTTGATGAGCTGGTCTTACCGTGCGTTGGCGCGGGCTGTGCTCAAACGCGGACTTATTGGCGAATCACTGTGGCTAGGCATGGCAGAAACCGCGACCGGCTTAGGCTACGGCGTGTTTGCAGCAGCTTGCCGTGAAGGTGTTCGAGAAAGCCTGTTCATGCAAACCACCCGCTACCATCTGGAAGGCGTAGCGCGACTTGAATTTGTAGAAGCCCACAGCCATGCCACCGATTTCTTTTTATATTACCCAGACAGTCCGCAGCACCAACAACAGTTTCTACATGCGCAAACGCTAGTATTAATTGATGATGAAATCAGCACCGGCAAAACTTTTTTACGCCTGATCCAGGCTTATCAGGTTATTAATCCCAACCTGTGCAAAGTCTTTATTGTCAGTCTGGTCAATTTTGCCAACCCGATTGATCGCAAAGCGTTAGAAACAGAGTCAGGTGTAGCGGTGGAATGGGTTTCTCTAAGGCAGGGCTGGTTTCATTTTGAAGAACATGAAAACAAAGTTTTGGATAATATTACCGTGAATGTGTCCGGTAATGGCCGCTGTAAAAAACAGCTATTTGGCTGGCCAGGACGACAAGGCATCAATGCGCCCATCACTTTGGCCAGTGAAGCTATTCAAACTTTGCCGGCTTTTTTTAAATCTGATACGGTATTATCCAATAAACGTCCAATCCTGGTTTTAGGTTCAGGCGAATGCAACGCCCCCGCGTATCTGCTTGGACGCGAACTGGAGCGCAAAGGCTATAAGGTAAAAGTGCAAAGCACTACACGCTCGCCTATCCATACCAGTAACGATATTGCCTCGGTGATCCAGTTTGAAGACAACTACGATGACGGTATCCCCAATTTCATCTACAACCTCGATCCCGCCACCTACCAAGAAATTATCCTGTGCCATGAAACACCCCTGTGTGAATCACTGCATACACTGCTCGACCAATGGCACGCCATCAGTGCCCGCATAGACCTTCCGGCAAACTCAACCCATGCAGCCTTACATTTTTTTAGATCTTGACGATACCCTGTTTCAAACCCTGAGAAAATGCACTGAGGAAGATCACCCCCGCTTACAGCTACGCGCCACATTACCGGACGGTACGCCCAATTCCTTCGCCACCCACAAACAACAGTGGCTGTGGCAATGGCTGGCCAAAGATTTCAAAATGGTCGCGGTTACGGCGCGGGATTTTCATGCTTTTGAGCGCGTCGATCTGCCGTTTCAGGAAGAAGTCGTGTTAAATCACGGCGCTGTCATTTTAGACAGGCAACGTAACGTCGATGCCGTGTGGATGGTCAAAATGCAGAGGGCATTGCCAGCGTATCATGAAAAATTGCTGGCTGTCTGGGAAGCTGTCAAAGCCCACTGCGCGGCAGACCCAGGTTTTAGACTCAGATTGGTCAATGATTTTGATATGACCTGGTATGGTGTCATTAAGCATCGTTTGGGTACTGAGGCGGTATTGCTACCAATATTGCAGTTAATTGAAACGCATGAACATCTCATGGATGGTAGTCTGTATTGGCATTTGAATGGCAATAATCTGGCCATACTGCCAAAAATTATCAACAAACAAGATGCGGTAGACTATTTAATTAAAAATTACAAACAACAGTACCCCGATATACTGACTATAGCAGCGGGTGATAGTAAATCCGATGCGGCATTTATGGGTTTGTGTGATTATGCATTCATACCCACCAACACACAGTTATTCAAAGCCTTAGCCGCATCAGTTGCCTAAGTGGGTAACGATCAAATCGAACTGAAACCGTCTCTGAAACTTAAAATTGTTAATGACCCGCGTGGTATAATCTCGTAAAATTACCCAAGTTTTATTTTTATAACGGGATGAGTCGTAGGATTCATCCCGTTTTGCACATTTGAGGTGGCGTGTTTGAGCAAGTCTGCATTATTGGTATTGGAAGATGGAACCGTATTCAGCGGCGTATCGATAGGCGCTGACGGCTGCTCGGTTGGTGAAGTGGTATTTAATACCGCCATGACTGGCTATCAGGAAATTCTCAGCGATCCGTCTTATGCGAAACAGATCGTCACATTAACTTACCCACATATAGGTAATGTCGGCACCAACAGCGAAGATGACGAATCTGTTGGCGTATTTGTCAGTGGCCTGGTGATCAGGGATTTGCCGTTGCTGACCAGTAATTGGCGTTGCGAAAAAACTTTGCAAGCGTATCTGCTTGAACACAATGTAGTCGCCATTGCCGATATAGATACCCGCAAGCTCACCCGCTTGCTACGCGATAAAGGCGCTCAGCGCGGTTGTATTATCGCAGGGGAAACAGTCGATATCGACACTGCCCAACAAGCCATCGCAGGATTCCCTGGCTTAAAAGGCCTGGATTTAGCCAAGGTAGTGACCACTGCCCAGTCTTACGAATGGACAGAAGGGGTTTGGGATTTGCAATCCGGTCATCAAGCCGGTAAAAACCTAAGCAGACACGTCGTCGCCTACGATTTTGGTATCAAACGTAATATCTTAAGATTGATGGTCAAACGCGGTTGTCGTATCACTGTTGTACCGGCTACTACGCCAGCGGATGTGGTATTGGCCATGAAGCCGGACGGCGTATTTTTATCCAATGGCCCTGGCGATCCTGAGCCGTGTACTTACGCCATAGAAGCCATCAAAACTATTTTGGCGACCAAGATTCCAGTGCTGGGTATTTGTTTAGGACATCAGTTGTTGGCTTTAGCCAGTGGCGCACAAACCGAAAAAATGAAGTTTGGCCATCATGGTGCGAACCATCCGGTGCAAGAATTGGCTACCGGCCGTGTAATGATTAGCAGCCAGAATCACGGCTTTGCAGTCAATGAGGCCAGCTTGCCGGATAATGTGATTCCGACGTACCGCTCGTTATTTGATGGCAGTTTACAAGGCATAGAACGCACCGATTGCCCTGCCATGAGTTTTCAAGGTCATCCTGAAGCTAGCCCCGGTCCGCATGATGTAGAATTTTTATTTGATTGGTTTATTGATAAGATGGATTCGGCCAAGTCAGCTTAACATCAGTATTATCAGGTATTGCTATGACAGCTTTACGAAAAGTCACTTATTTATCGGAGCAAGAATACCTCGCCTCTGAATTGATTGCCGAAGTGCGTCATGAATATATTGATGGGCAGATTTATGCCATGGCGGGTGCGGGCGAAAACCATAATCGCATTAGCTTAAATATTGGCTTTCATCTTCGTGCAGCGGCACGCGGTGGGCATTGTGGTGTATTTTTGAGCGATATGAAGCTGAAAATAGCCTGGCAAAAGGCATATTATTACCCTGATGTTATGCTGGTTTGTAATCGCCAGGATGAGGGGGAGTATTTCAAGCAACTGCCGTGTCTAATCGCTGAGGTATTATCTCCCAGTACAAACAAGGTGGATCGGCGTGAAAAGCTCTGGGCTTATCAAAAAATACCCAGCTTACGGTATTACTTGCTGGTGAGTGCCAATCGAGAAAACGTTGAATATTTTGTCCGAAATAGCCAAGACGAATGGCAGTCGGCACTGCTGGAAGTTGATGAAACACTAACAGTTGAATGTGAAAATTATCAGGCGGTTTTGAGTTTGAGTAATATTTATGAGGATGTGGTGTTTGATGATTAATGTTGTAGATTTAGTAAATGCTTATTGAATCAACAAATTAATAGAGGTGTAAAAATGTTACAAATAACCTTAGCGATTAAAAATAATGAAGATGAAAATCTTTGGTTAGGCATTGGCCACACAATGCTAAAGAAAGAAGACATTAATCTCGACAGTCTTGATTTCCACAGCCGTGTAATTGAACAGGGTGTTGATGTAGCTGATTTTGATACTTTCCTGCAAGAATTTAATAATAGTAGAAAAAATAGATGGTTATCGTGGAGACAAAACCATGCCTAACACGATTATACATACGCCTATTGATACCGTTATTGATGCTAAAGCAAAGCTTGTGTTATCGAATTTAGGCTTATCCATGAATGAAGCCATTACATTGTTTTTGAATCACATTGTGGAAAATAAAAAAATACCTTTTTCCATTAATATACCTAATAAAGAAACGCTAGCCGCTATTGAAGATGCACGAAATGGCGATGTTGAACGCTATGCTTCTTTAGAGGCAATGTGGACAGATTTAGAAAACGATTAATGAGAGAGGTCGTTTTAACCGCATCGTTTAAAAAAGACTACAAACGTTTAAGTCGTTCTGGCCAACATGACATGCAGCGCTTACAAGAAGTCACGACAAAATTAGCGAACGATGACTTTTTAGATGAAAAATACCGTGACCATGCATTAATAGGTAATTGGCAGGATTGTAGAGAATGTCACATTAAACCTGATTGGCTATTAATTTATCAACTTCGTGAAAATGAACTCATTTTAGTTCGTACAGGCTCACACAGTGATTTGTTCTAACTAACCCGCTAATCAATTACAACGTAACAACATGCCAAAAAGAACCGACATAAAATCGATATTACTACTAGGCGCTGGCCCCATCGTTATTGGCCAGGCCTGCGAATTTGACTACTCCGGCACACAAGCCTGCAAAGCCCTGCGCGAAGAAGGCTACCGCGTCATCCTGGTCAATTCCAATCCCGCCACTATCATGACCGACCCTGATATGGCCGATGCGATTTATATCGAACCTATCGACTGGCAAACCGTAGAAAAAATCATTGCCAAAGAACGCCCCGATGCCATCTTGCCTACTATGGGCGGCCAAACCGCATTAAATTGTGCTTTGGATTTGGATAAGCACGGTGTTTTAGCCCAATACGGCGTAGAAATGATTGGTGCCACCAAAGAAGCCATCCACATGGCTGAAGACCGTGAGCAGTTTAATCAAGCCATGCGAAGGATCGGTTTCGAAGTGGCCAAATCCAAAACTGCGCACTCAATGGAAGAAGCCTTCGCAGCACAACAGGAAGTAGGTTATCCCACCGTTATTCGCCCGTCATTTACCATGGGCGGCAGCGGCGGCGGTATCGCTTACAACAAAGAAGAATTCGTCGAAATCTGCGAGCGTGGCTTGTACTTATCGCCAACTAAAGAGCTGTTGATTGAAGAATCGGTACTGGGTTGGAAAGAATACGAAATGGAAGTGGTTCGTGACCACAAAGACAACTGTATTATCGTCTGTTCCATTGAAAACTTTGACCCGATGGGCGTGCATACCGGCGATTCCATCACGGTTGCACCGGCACAAACGTTAACTGACAAGGAATACCAAATCCTGCGTAATGTATCGTTGGCCGTGTTACGTGAAATTGGTGTCGATACCGGCGGTTCTAACGTGCAGGTAGCGATTAATCCGGTCGATGGCCGTATGATCGTCATCGAAATGAACCCACGGGTATCGCGCTCTTCCGCTTTGGCCTCCAAAGCAACGGGCTTTCCGATTGCC
>NZ_FUKJ01000151.1 GCF_900163745.1 Crenothrix polyspora | reverse complement strand
ACAGTGCGTAGTCATACAACACTATGATTGTAATCTATTTTTACAGATAGCGGGAATTGCTGATACGCTAGCAGTAGAATTCGATAACCAACAGAAGCGCAAATATGATATGAAACCTTTGTTGGATAAGGCTATGTTTTCACCTTTAAAAAATGTAACTTTGTTTAAGTCAGTACAAGTGGATGTAGGCGGGTACGCTATTATATGGAACGAAAATATTGATATTAGTGAATATGAGTTGTGGAAAAATGGGCAACCAAGCCAGTAGCTTTTTAGATAAAAACAAGGTAATTGATGACAGGCAAGCCTATCAAAAAATAGCTGTTGATGAAATCATTATGCCATCAAGAGATCAGCGTTATGATAGAAATGCGAAGCTGGATAAGAAGAATAAAAAATAATAGCTGGCGATGGCAATTACGCAAACGGCGCATTATCCGTTGGTTTCAATATTTTGATTGGAAAAATGATTTACCTAATTTCCGCTGGCTGGTGTTGTTATGTGTCGTTGGTATCAGTGTAATTTTAATAGATGCGTTGTTTTGTTGGGTAACTGATTGCGGTTATGGTTGGTTTGATTTTACTGCAACTAAAATGCTATTAGCTAAAGTTGCACAGGCAAATACACCTTCTGCCGCTACGGTATTGTTGGCGCTGTACAGTGCTCCTGCTGCGTATATTATTTGGTGGTTTAGAGATGCCAATAACCGTCAGCAAATTGAAAGTCAGCGTAAAGATATTAATTTAAAAGATTTTCACCGTCTTGCTGAATGGGCAGCGGGTATGCACTTGCCAGAAGATAAAGTTGTTGAAAGTAGAAAAGAAATAGAAGTAATAAAAGCTAAAACTAAAAAATTCAAAATACCTAGTAATACTAAAGAAGACAAAAATAATAATACGATAGAAACTAACCGCGGCATAGAAAGCTTTGCGGCACCCAGTAACCATATTTTACATACTCCCAGCCGCCGAGACGGTGCTGCCAGTTTGCAAATTGCGGCTATTTATCAATTACAGGCTTTTTTACAAGGTGATTACGGTAAACAGTTTCAGCGACCTGCCTTTCAATTACTTAAATCTATATGGTTAGTGTTGGTAACTCCACATTTAGAAGCATTGGGCGCTTTAATGGAACAGGAGAGAGACTTTACCATTGCTGAAAAACGCAAAAATTTTAAAACAGCTATCGAACTGTGGCATAGTGAACTTACTACTACGATGTCCAAGCCAATTGGACAATCCATTAACGTGGCTCTGGGGGTGCAACAAGGCAGGGTTTTACGCAAACATGCAGTTGATTTACCTAATGCGATATTTGCTGGGTATAACAGCCGACTCGCCGCTTTAATGCAGCCACTGGAATTGAATAGCTTATCGTTGCAGGGCGTTCAGTTACAAGGGGCGAATTTACGTTGGGCACAATTGCAAGGGACGAATTTATCGGAAGCACAACTGCAAGGGACGAATTTATGGGGCGTACAATTGCAAGGAGCAGATTTAAGGTGGGCACAATTGCAAGGGGCGATTTTATGGGGCGCACAACTGCAAGAGGCAAATCTAGCTGGCGCACAACTGCAAGGAGCGGATTTAGAGGGATCGCAATTGCAAGGAGCGAGGTTAGGTGGGGCAATATTGCAAGGAACAAGGTTAGTGTTAGCGCAACTGCAAGAGGCAAATTTAGAGGGAACGCAATTGCAAGGAGCGAATTTAAGCTGGGCACAATTGCAAGGTGCTTTCCTAGTAAATACTGGAATTGAACAAACCAAATTTTTAGAAGCCAATACTGATGATAATACGCAAGTATTTATAGCGGATAAATGTGACGGAGTTTTTCCAAAAAATTGGGTAATAAAATCAATTGAAACATTCTTTTACCGCGAAAAACTGCGTAATGAAAATGGATTGGTATTACCAGATATTTTATACAAACAGCTATTTGCGAAGCCAACCGAATACACCGTATCAAAAAGTAATGGTGAAGAAGAAAAAAAATTTGGTGTAGGTTTACGGGATGAGTTTTAAACATTATGAATAGCAAAATATCACTATCAATAGAACCTAATATCTACTATACCGTTGAAGAAACTGCGCAATTGCTACGAGTATCGCAAAATACGGTAGTAAAATTACTACGATCTGGTCAAACCCAGGGTATAAAATTGGGTCGGCAATGGCGGGTTTTAGGGGCTTCCTTGCTTAATTTATCAGCAGCTGAAAACGATACGGAAAAAGTTATCGTTTCAGATTGGCTAATGGCATCAAAAAATACCTTAACGGAACTTTGGGATAACGAAGAAGATAGCGTTTATGACCAGTTTTAATCGAGGTGATGTTATTCTGGTCGATATTGTATTTAGTGGCGCAATAGGTAGTAAGCGTCGTCCAGCCGTTGTGATTAGTACAGAAAGCTTTAACAAATCAGGCAGTAAGCTTATAGTTGTTGGTATCACAAGTAATATTTCTGTACCCTTTCGTCCTGGTGATATGTTGCTAGCTGATTGGAGTTTGGCAGGTTTATTAAAACCTTCAGCAGTAAGAGGTATCATCGCAACGGTTGATAAGTTGGATATCACACATAAATTGGGAAAGTTGTCCTCAAAAGATATGAGTTCAGTTGAACGAAGTATCGCAACTATTATTGGAATTCATAATAGTTAAAAATTGTATGGATGATTGGATGACTAGCTGATACAACATAGACGCTAACAATTATGAATTGGGTTTGCAGAACCAGTATAGTTTTTACAATTACCAAAGAAATTAACCATCGTCATGTCTTAGGTTGATCTATAATTGGATTTTTTATAAAAATCTATTTGTTACAGTGCGTAGTCCTGCAGGCTGCTATTTGTCTAACCACCAAAAACAACAGCCATGAACATTAACTTTTCCAACAAACCCATCAGTGAACAAGATTACCTACATGGTGAACTGCTCGCAGATACCAAGCATGAGCTGATTGATGGCCAGGTTTATGCCATGCCGGAAGCCAATGAAAACCATAACTTACTGTCGGGTAATGTATGTGTCGAACTAAAAAACCGACTGAAAGGCAGCCCGTGCAGAACCTTTATGGTCGATATGAAAGTAAAAGCAGGGCATAACTTTTACTACCCCGATGTCATGGTGGTTTGCCAGCAAGATAACGAAAGCCAGTATTACAAAAATGCGCCGGTTATCATCGTGGAAGTATTGTCCAAATCAACCCGCCGTTTCGACCAAACCGACAAACGTTTGCGATACCAGCAAATTCCCAGTTTGGAAGAGTACGTGCTCATTGAACAGGACAAAGGCGAGATTGTTGTTTTTATCAGGCAAAACCATTGGCAATCAGCGTATTATTATTTGGGTGATGTCATCACCTTTGCTTCGTTGGGCGTAACCGTGCGGGTTGAAGATATTTACTATCAAGTCGATAATGAAGATGTGTTGGAATTTTTACAGGGGAAAAGTGCTTAATCATGACTAAATCTACTTATACACCGCCTTGCGGCTTGCTGAACAAACCAGCTCTTGTTATCGCTATGGGCTTATTGCTGGGCATTAGCCAGCTTGGCTATGCGGCAACCAAAGCTACTAAACTGAAAGTGACCGGCGGCCAAACCGTGAGTTATTTCTGCGATAACGGCAAAAAGCTGGCCGCACGCTATTACAACTTGTCTGATAATAGCCTAAGCTTTGTAAAACTTACGCTAAATGGCAAAATCTATACCTTACCGCAGGTGGTGTCTGCCAGTGGTGTCCGTTACACCGATGAACACATGGTTGAATGGTGGTCAAAAGGTGACAAAGCCATGCTTGATGAGGATGTCACAGATGCTAAATCCAAGTTGGTCGAGTGTGCAGAAGCTACGGCGAAGAAAGCTGAAGTAGCCGTAAAAGCTACACAAGAAGTCAAAGAGGCGGTAGCTATACCCGTGAAAAAAACCGAAACTGTCGAGAAATCCAAGCGAGATGCTGCAGAACTCGAAGCCAAAGAGACGGCAGCTAAACAGGCGAAGAAACCCGAAGCGGCTGTGCAGACTAAAAAAGACACTAGCACAGCTCCAGTGAAATAACTGGGCATGTTTGTTTGGCCAATCCGCGTCTATTATGAAGACACCGATGTCGGTGGCGTGGTGTATTACGCCAATTATCTCAAGTTTTTTGAGCGGGCAAGAACCGAGATGCTGCGTTCACTCGGCTTTGAACAAGATGAATTGATCGCCAATGCTGGCGTTATTTTTGCGGTAAGATCGGTGCAGGTGGATTATTTAAGTCCTGCGCGATTCAATGAACACTTATCGGTACAGTCCAAAGTGATCGAGGCTAAAAAAGTCAGCCTGACCTTTGCACAAACCATTACACGCGGTAATGTTGAATGTTGCACAGCAAGCATTCGTATTGCCTGTCTGGATGCACATACACTGCGTCCTAAAGCGATTCCTGAAAACATATTAGAGCAGTTAAACAATGAATACTGATTTATCCTTTCTCCACCTGATTAAAGAAGCCAGCTTTGTCGTGCAATTTGTGATGTTACTGCTTATGGTGGTATCGGTAGCATCCTGGACGTTTATCTTTTTAAAACGCAAAGAGCTGAGTCGGGCGGTAGAAATCACCGACGAATTTGAAACCCAGTTCTGGTCTGGCGACTCCTTGGTGGAGCTGTTTAAAAAACTGTCGGCCAAAGATTTTGCCCCCGAAGGCATAGAAAAAATATTTCTGGCTGGATACAAAGAATTTTCGCGTATGCGTCAGGCCGGCAATGTCGAGCCGGTGGTGCAAGTAGAAAGCGCCCAACGCACCATGCGGATTGAATTGTCCCGCGAGCTGGATCGTCTGGATGAACATTTGGCATTTTTGGCCACCGTGGGTTCGACCAGTCCTTATGTCGGATTATTTGGTACGGTGTGGGGGATTATGAATTCGTTTATGTCCTTAGGCAGCGTTAAACAGGCAACGTTGGCCTTGGTCGCGCCTGGTATTGCAGAAGCCTTGATTGCGACCGCGATTGGTTTGTTTGCGGCGATTCCTGCGGTGGTGGCGTATAACCGCTTTTCTACCCGCTTGGATAGATTGACCGGTCGTTATGAATTGTTCGTGGAAGAATTTGTTGTTTTGCTACAAAGACAGGCGCATAGCAAATGAGTAGAAGAACTAAGCGCAGAAAACCGATGGCCGAAATCAATGTCGTGCCCTATATTGACGTAACCTTGGTGTTATTGATTATTTTTATGATTCCCACGCCCATGTT
>NZ_FUKJ01000449.1 GCF_900163745.1 Crenothrix polyspora | reverse complement strand
TGGCAATAAAGGAATCGTACATTTAACTTTAAACACCTGTTCATGGGCGAGGCCGGACATGGTGACCAAGGTATAATCGGGCAGTTCTAGTTTTTTTGCCTGCATGAGTTCTTGTAATTGGGTTTTTGGGTCTTTTTGCCAATTATCTAACGTTAAAGACTGTAACCTATCAATAAACAAATTCTCTATCCAGCGACGACTGGCTTCTATACCCTGATCGACAAACAAAGCGCCCATAATCGCTTCCATAGCATCCGACAAAATCGAATCACGCCGAAAACCACCGCTTTTAAGCTCACCTGCTCCCAGCAATAAATAATCGCCTAATTGCAAGCCTCTGGCCAAATCTGCCAATGAACCCTGATTAACCAGACTGGCCCGCAAACGGCTTAACACGCCTTCACTGGCGGAAGGAAAGGCTTCAAACAGTTTTTGGGCAATCACAAAGCCCAAAATAGAATCACCCAAAAACTCCAACCGTTCGTTGTTATGNNTGCGTTAAAGCCAGGGTAAAAAGCTGCGGATTATTGAATTCCAAGCCTAATTTATTGCACAAGACCTGCGGCTTTTTATTCACTTCTGTCCGACCTCAATCACATCATTAAATTCAGCCAGAACACTCAAGTTACCGACGAGTTTTTTCACGACCTCGTATTGAATCGCAACTTTCAAATAACTGCCGTATTTAGTAATTTTAATATCATCTTGAGTCACATCATAAACATAATTCAAATTGAAGCGTTTTGCTAAATTGTTCCTGATTTCAAATTCAGTTTGACCTTCAACAATATTTCCGGATTTTTCAAGGGCACTCAGTGCATTGGCAACTTTACTGTGGTCAAGATACACGGGAATAACCTTAACGCCTAACAGGACAAAAAAACCGATCAGTCCTAAGAGCAATAGTGTTGAAATCAGGGTGAGGCCCTGCTGGCGATTAGGCGATAATTTCATTTTTACTCCTTAAAATTCATTATTGATGCCTAATAAGTGTAGCTTATTTTAGAACAGTGCCGATGCGATCAAAATCGATGCCTTTGTGCTCCCAATCCCAGTTCATCCAGATAAAAAAGGCTTTACCCACTAAATTGGCCTCTGGCACCATGCCCCAATACCGGCCATCATTGCTGTTATCGCGATTATCGCCCATGACAAAATAACTGCCCTTGGGGACGACATAATCACCTTCCGCAGATACTGCGCCGTGTCTGACTAAAATACTGTGCTCAACACCAGTTAAGTTTTCTGCCAGATGTTCAGCACCGGTCATATCATCGCCTTGACCCACGCCTTGATAACTGCCTAACGATACTTGTGCGGCCGGTGCGCCATTAATGTAAAGCTGCTTGTTATGATAAGACACTTTATCGCCCGGCAAACCGATAACCCGTTTAATATAATCAACGGTAGGGTCTTTAGGAAAGCGAAACACCATAATGTCGCCGTGCTTGGGCTCGTTGATTTCCACAATTTTTTTGTTAATAACCGGCAACCGTATGCCGTAAGTAAATTTATTGACCAACAAAAAATCGCCTACCAATAAAGTAGGCATCATTGATCCTGATGGAATACGAAACGGTTCTGCCAAAAATGACCGCAACAATAATACAATCAGCACCACTGGAAAAAATGATCTGGCATACTCAACCAGAATAGGCTCATTGTTTTCATCAAACACTTCGCCTCTGGATTTAAGTATCAGCAGATACACACCCCAGATAACACCGGTAATAACAGTTGCGACAAACAGGAAAAACGAAAAATCATAGTCCATAATAGTAGGCTCAAAGTTTTATAAGGATGTTTCAATCCACGCCCAACCTCATCCGTAGGGCGAAACCAGCCGACATAGAGGTCGGTGGATTACTCCTCCCCATGACGGCGAGGTTAGCGCAAAAGATAACGATGCCGAGGTATCGCTGTCAAATTCCCCCCTTGAAGACATTTCAAGACCAGCAAGGAGTCGATGAGCGTTGGCCGCAGCTATTCTTTATTAAGTTGCAAAACAGCCAGGAATGCTTCTTGAGGAATTTCAATGCTGCCGACTTGTTTCATGCGTTTTTTACCGGCTTTTTGCTTTTCCAGTAATTTTTTCTTACGGCTGATATCACCGCCATAACACTTGGCCGTTACGTTTTTGCTCATCGCTTTCACGGTAGAGCGTGCGATAATTTTGGAACCAATCGCCGCCTGTATAGCCACTTCGTACATTTGTCGTGGGATCAGCTCCTTCATTTTTTCAACCAGATCACGGCCACGATTATTGCTCAGATCCCTATGGACAATAATGGACAGGGCATCCACTTTCTCACCGTTAATCAGCACGTCCAGCTTGATTAAATCGGCTTCCTGAAAACGCAAAAATTCATAATCAAAAGACGCAAAACCACGACTGACCGACTTTAAACGATCAAAAAAATCCAGAACCACTTCGCTTAGCGGCATTTCATAATGCAACGCCACTTGCCGCCCCGCGTATTGCATATCTTTTTGCACGCCGCGCTTTTCGATGCACAAGGTAATCACACTGCCCAAGTAAGCTTCTGGCACCAAAATATTGGCGCGAATAATCGGCTCCCTAATTTCCTTGACAACACCGCCATCCGGTAACTTGGCCGGATTATCGACCATCAAAATCTGGCCTGTCTGGGTGATGACTTCGTAAATGACTGTCGGTGCGGTGGTGATAAGATCAACGTTATATTCGCGCTCCAGGCGCTCTTGCACAATTTCCATGTGCAACAAACCCAAAAATCCGCAGCGAAAGCCAAAACCTAAAGCCTGCGAGGTTTCTGGCTCAAATTGCAATGAGGCATCGTTAAGATTCAGTTTGTTTAAGGCTTGACGCAAACCTTCATAATCATCAGAACTGACCGGATACAAGCCGGCAAAAACCCGTGGCTGTACCCTCTGAAAGCCAGTCAATTGCTCTAATGCAGGCTTGTCTGTCCAGGTGATGGTATCGCCGACTGGCGCACCGAAAATATCTTTGATACCGGCGACTACATAACCGACTTCACCGGTGTTTAAGATGTCTTTTTCCAAACGTTTGGGCGTAAACACACCGACCGAATCGGCAATAAACGATTTGCCGGTGGACATGATGGTAATTTTCTGCTTTTTGCGGATACTGCCGTGCATGATGCGCACTAACGACACCACGCCCAGATAGCTGTCAAACCAGGAGTCGATAATCAAGGCTTGCAAAGGCCCTTCAATATTACCGGTTGGGGGCGGCACCTTGATGACAAGCTGCTCCAATACCTCTTTAACACCCAGACCGGTTTTAGCACTAATCATCAGTGCTTCATCAGCGGGTATGCCAATTACTTCCTCTATTTCTGACAGGACACGATCAGGCTCTGCTGAAGGCAAATCAATCTTATTGAGTACAGGGACAACTTCCAAACCCTGCTCTATTGCCGTGTAGCAATTGGCCACGCTTTGTGCTTCAACACCTTGCGCGGCATCGACAACCAACAGTGCGCCTTCACAAGCGGCTAACGAACGGGATACTTCGTAAGAAAAATCAACGTGTCCTGGCGTATCGATAAAGTTGAGCTGATAGGTTTCGCCGTCCTTGGCCTTAAAGTCCAGTGTGACACTTTGTGCCTTGATGGTGATACCACGCTCCTTTTCTATGTCCATAGAATCGAGCACTTGTGCTGACATTTCCCTGTCGCTCAAGCCACCACATAATTGTATAAAACGGTCTGCGAGTGTTGATTTACCATGATCGATATGCGCGATAATGGAGAAGTTTCTGATATGTTTTAAATCCACTTATTCTTCGATGGGCTGTGTGTTACTAAGCACTAACCCATAATCATAAGGCGAATTCATCAACCCTGACCAAGCTGTTAGCGGTGTATATTATTTTGAGGGCGATTATAACAGACATAGGTGAGTCAAGATCCGGCCATCAGCGCTGAATCTCAGAAAGCGGGAGAAAATTACGCTTGTTAACAGTGTGTAATACGAACACGCCTAGCAAAATCAATAGTCATCATAAAATATCCTCTTCCATTAAACATCCCCTACATGTAATTTAACAGCTAGTACTCAGTCAATCTTGATATGTCGGGTATATTTTTGACCAGCGTGAGACCCTAAAATGACAGCTAAATCTTACCTGTCAGCCTAAAAACTAATCCAGCAATA
The DNA here is from genome assembly GCF_900163745.1 of Crenothrix polyspora. Lineage (GTDB taxonomy): Bacteria > Pseudomonadota > Gammaproteobacteria > Methylococcales > Methylomonadaceae > Crenothrix > Crenothrix polyspora_B. The sequence goes on along the minus strand of NZ_FUKJ01000449.1, from coordinate 985 downwards.
ACAGTAATCTGCAACAACCCAACTGTAACTACCCACCGGATTAATTCCGTTTTATTTTCTGCGATTTTTGGCTGCAATTCTTTGAGGTCACGTTTAGTGGCTAAATCTTCTAACTCTGGATCAAGGGTTATCATAAAAAATCCTCTCTCATTAGACAGCCTCTACATGCAATTTAACACCTAGCGCCTTACAGACTTTAGCAATAGTGTCAAATCGTGGATGTGCGTTGGGTCTTAAAGCTTTATATAATGCCTCGCGCGTTAGGCCTGCGGCATTGGCAATTTCTGTCATGCCGCGAGCGCGGGCAATATCACCCAAGGCTGCTGCTAAAAGCGCGGGATTGTCCTCTTCTATGATTGCTGTCAGGTATTCTGCAATCGCCTGATTGCTATCTAGATAGTGAGAAGCATCGAAATCAGGCAGACTGGAAATGTTGATTTTATCGGTCATGCTAATCCTCCAAAAAATTGGCTAAGTGCTTGGCTTTGGCAATGTCATCCGTCTGGGACGATTTATCGCCACCTCCTAGCATCACAATCAATACTGACCCGCGCTGTACATAATACATGCGCCAACCTGGGCCAAAATGTTCGCGCATTTCAAATAAACCATCGCCTAATGGCTTGATGTCACCTAACAAACCAAGTTGGGCTTTTTTAAGTCTAGCCACAAGACGGCGTTTAGTGAATCCGTCGCGAAGACAGGGCAACCGCATATAAATTTTATAGACTGAACAAAACTTTTTCTCTAAAAAGGTCATCTAATCCAGCCATAAAACGTTTTCTTTTAATGCTCAACTTAGACACCTCTTTTTTAAGCAGATTAAGGCTAATTTGACGAATTACGTTGAAACTTTCAGCGCCGTAACCCATGCGAATACGTGAATCATCTTCCCTGAAAATGACATCAAGCACCCAATGCAGTGAGTTTTCAACACCCCAATGGCTACGCACTGCATGGCCAAATACTTTTACATCTGTTATAG
>NZ_FUKJ01000128.1 GCF_900163745.1 Crenothrix polyspora | reverse complement strand
TAAAATATTTATGATACCGTATATGGTATGAATGAAATCATCCTTGATACCAATGTCTTGTTTGCCGGATTGTATTCCGCGAGTGGTGCATCCTATAAAATACTAGGGTTGTTGGCGGCGGGAAAGCTACACACGGTCATATCCACACCACTATTGTTCGAGTATGAGGATGTCCTGAAACGCAACCAGATCATGCTGCAATTGCATGACGATGAAATTGAGGTCATTTTGGATAATGTATGCAGTTTTAGCCGCCACCAAAAAGTATATTTTTTATGGCGGCCGTTTTTGCCGGATCCCAAAGATGATTTGGTATTGGAGCTGGCGGTCGCTGCCGGTGTCCCTACCATTGTGACCCATAACCTGAAAGATTTTACCCGTGTTGGCCAATTCGGCATTGAAGCCATCACGCCAAAAACCCTGCTGGAGCGTTTACCATGAGTGCATTAAGCCTACGTTTACCGGATTCAATACACCGGCATATTAAAGAATTGGCGAATAAGGAGGGCGTATCCATTAACCAGTTTATTGCCAGTGCCGTTGCTGAAAAAGTATCGGCCATTGCCACCGAAGATTATTTACGGGCGCGTAGCGAACGAGCCGATAAACCGGCTTTTCAAGCCATCCTGGCTAAAGTGCCGTTGCGTGAGCCATTGCCGGGTGATGAATTGTAGTTTTTAAGTCTGGCTGGATTATCGTATTTGAGCATGCCCCGATTGGGTAATCAATGTGGCAACCCGTTTTTTCTATTCACCCAAACCACCACTAAAATTACTTTTAGACGAACGTTGTTAAAGTAAGCCCCTTTTAAATCCACTCGCAGACCGCCCATGAACATCATCCACGGCACTTGGCTTCCCAAAGACACCGACGACTTCATCCAATCCGGCACCTTTTACCTGTGGGTGGAAAGCGATGAAGCGCCAGCAAAAATCAAGGTGCCGTTGCATCCGCAACATTTGCTCGAAAAATCCTGCATGGAGTTTTTAAAGACAGAATTGTTGCTCAATCCCATCCGTTCAGGGCAGGGCGAGCTGCTGTCATTATTGTTACCGACTGTTGACGGCAAACCGCTACCATCACCCGAACTGCAATCGGTTGATGTCACGGAGACAATAACGCTGCAAAACTGGCAGGTTTACGGCTTTCCCTTGGAAGCGCCATTAAAGACCATCAATAACATCCATTTTTTGTGTTGTTACCAGGCCAGCCATAGCCGTGTCGGCATTGATTTTTTGTTTTGGTATTATTTCAGCCAATCGCTCAAACAGCTGTTGGCCAAAGACCAGTATCTCCCGCTGCTCATCAGCAAAAAAGTCGGGAAAAGCACCCAGTTTTACCGGCGCTGGCAAGCGGTATCCAGCAATTATGAGCAATTGATCCATAGCGCCGTTGCCCAAATGCCATTGGCGTGTAGCCAGCACTACCAGCCGGAATCATTGCTACGGCATTTTGCCGAAGTGGTTATTCATGAGTTGCTGGCCGAAGCCGCACTGGATATGCCACAGATCTTTATTAAGCGTATTCAAGGTGATTTTTTAGAAACCATCTTGTTAGACAAGCAAACGGCAGCAGTTCCGCTTAGAATTTCTCAACAATTGCCCGATGAATTTAAGCATTGGTTCCAATGGCAACAAAAGCTGTTAGGCAGTGAACATTACAGCAGTTTGCAGTTAGGCCTGCAACTGCTTGAAGCCAGTGCTGAACAGGCTGACGAATGGCGTTTGGTGTTCTTTCTGTCCTCACATCAAGACCCGTCGCTTAAACTGGATTTGGAGGATTATTGGGATGATAAAGCCCATTTCAATAAAGCCTTGCAAAAGCAGTTTGGCAACAACATCGAGCAGCAGATATTGATACAGCTTGCCCTGGCGGCGCGTATTTATCCTACATTATGGCAAGGCATGGAAGGCAGTGAGCCGGACAGCGTGCAGCTCAACCTGGATGCCGCGTTTGATTTCCTGAAAGAAGGTGCATGGATATTGGAGGATGCCGGTTTTAAGGTCATTGTGCC
>NZ_FUKJ01000221.1 GCF_900163745.1 Crenothrix polyspora | reverse complement strand
CACAGTGCGTAGTCATACAACACTATGATTGTAATCTATTTTTACAGATAGCGGGAATTGCTGGGGTTTTTTGTTGGTGTGGCAAGTGTATTTGACTTACCAAAAGATAAGTATAAACTATCGGTAGTCACTTCAACTACCTTTAATTGATAAAATGACATTGCCTCACATTACTACACCAACTCAACGCCCCAGTCCGCTTTCTGTAAAACTGGACAGTAAAGAAAAAGATTTACTTATGCAAATGGCCAAAGAAAAGCAGCGCTCCGTCCATTTCCTTATGTGCCAAGCTGTTAGGGAATACATCGAACGAGAACAAGCACACAAACATTTTTTTGAGGAAGGCAGAAAAGCTATCGAACATTATAACCAAACCGGTTTACACGTTACCCATGATGAAATAAAATCATGGGCTGAAAGCCTAGGAACACCTAAGGAATTACCACATCCCGTATGCCACAAATAATCTATTCAGATCAATCCAATCGGGATCTGGCTCGGTTATCTGAATTTATGGCAAAAATAGAACCCACCTTGAGAAGTCGGGTGGTTATAACTATCGTGAATGCTATCGAACGATTAAAAATTTTTCCAGAGATAGCAAAACCTTCCCAAGATAAAAAATACCAACATATGCGAGAGCTTTTTATCCCTTTCGGGGCTGCTGGTTACGCGGCATTGTATGAGTACCAGGAAAAAACAGATACAATTCTAATCGCCTCAATCCGTCACGTTAGAGAAGCAGGATACAAGCTAAATCAATAAAAATTTCTAAACGTTTTACCTAAAAAACCCCGTGTTGGCTTAGCTGGCACGGGGTTTTTTGTTGGTGCAAAACGAAGCTACAATTTGATTGACATCCCTGTTTTTTGTGCCTACTATTTGATAGTGATTACTTATGATGAAAACAAGCGCCAAGCTAATCTTAACAAACACTACCTTGATTTTGTGGGATGTGAAACTGTTTTTGAAGACTTTACTTTAACCCGCGAAGACGGCCGCGATGCTTACGGAGAATTACGCCTACAAACGCTAGGTATCTGGAACGGTGTAGTCGTCTTTGTGGTACATACCCCACGCGGCGAAAACGATCACATTATTTCTATTCGGAAGGCACAAAAACATGAACAACAAATCTACTGGCAACATGCCCCGCACTAACCAAACCAACTGGGCGACCGTGACCACGTTAACCGATGCTGACATTATTCATGATGCCGACAGCCCATCGACCACCGAAGCGGATTGGCAACAGGCGTTTACCAGCCACTCAGCCGCCGAATTACATACTGAATCTGTTCGCAGAACACGCGGGGTCAATAAACAGCCACGCAAAGAACAAGTGGCGGTTCGATACGATGCGGATATATTGGCGTACTTCCGCTCTACCGGCAAAGGCTGGCAAACCCGCATGAACAATGCACTAAAAGAATGGCTTAAAGAGCATACTGCATAACCCTACAGAGACCTTTAACCTAAAAACCCCGTGCTGGCTTGGCTGGCACGGGGTTTTTTGTTGGTGTGGCAAGTGGTATTCCAGTGTGGAGAGCGATAATCTATTATCGAAATAACTTGATGTATGCATACACCTCCCCTGCGTTTTTTATGGATTTTGTTAAATCCTTACGCTACTATAACAATCATTGCTATTTTTTGTTATTGCTCACTAAAATGGAGAACTACAGACAATGAACATTTCTTTAACCCCACATTTTGAAAAATGGGTAAAAGGCAAAGTAGAAAGCGGACTTTACAATTCGGCAAGCGAAGTAATGCGCGATGCACTACGCCTTTTAGAAGAACGCGATCAATTGCGCGAATTGCGACTTTCGGAATTACAACGCGAAATTCAAAAAGGAATAGACAGTGGTGAGGCAATTCCTTTGGATATAGAAGCAATCAAAGAACGGGGGCGTAAAAGACTTACCACACAACAAGTGAAGGGATAAAAGCCTAATGCCGCGTTTATTGCAAAGACCCGAAGCAGAGAGCGACCTTGACGAAATTTGGTGGTACATTGCACAAGATAGCCCCAATAACGCGGATAGCTTCCTTGACCGTATTCAAAAACAATGTGTCGTATTGGTAGATTTTCCACACATGGGAACGAACCGTGATGAAATCACAACCGGCTTACGAAGTCAGCCGGTTGGAAACTATTTGATTTTCTATTTTCCGCTTGATGACGGTATAGAGATTATTCGTGTGTTCCACGGATCACGAGATATTGACAGCCTGCTCTCCTATCTAAATTAATCAAACGCAAAAATCCCTTCTCCTTTGGGAGAAGGCTAGGATGAGGGGTATAAAATTGGCAAGGAGTCTGAATAATTACGGGTAAACAGACTTCTACCAAACCCGTGCTAATGCCCATGTAACTGGCATGAGAATAGAATATGCCCAAACTGTTTATACAGTAAACTATCCTCATTTACTGACTACATTCAAGGAGAACCCAATGAGGATCACTTTACCCCAGTTTAATGCACTCATCACCGGTATTGTTCTGACTGGCTTTACATGCAGCAGCTTTGCGGAAGAAAAACTTAAAGTCTGCGCCGATCCGCTTAACCCGCCCTACTCCAGCAAAAAGCAAGACGGCTTTGAAAACAAGATTGCCGAACTGTTCGCCAAAGACTTGGGGCAAACCCTGGAATATACCTGGCTACCCCAACGGATAGGCTTTATTCGCAACACCTTAAACGCGCCGGTCAATGACAAGATTGTCGACTCCAAAGACTTTAAATGCGATGTCGTTATGGGCTTACCGACCGGTTATGACATGGCATTGACGACTGAACCCTACTACCAATCGACTTATGTGCTGTTGGTGGCTAAAGGGCGTGGCTATGATGATATTACCCAAGATGCCGCACAATTGACGCATCTGCCGCCAGAAAAACAGGAGAAACTAAAAATTGCCATGTTTGACCGAGGCCCTGGCACCACCTGGCTGCAACAAAGTGGTTTACTGGATCAAGGCATTCCTTACCAAAGTATGACCAGTGACGAAAACAACAATGCCGCTATGCAAATAGATCAGGATTTAAAAGCTAAAAAAATCGATATGGTAATTCTGTGGGGGCCTATGGCAGGGTATGTGATCTCACAAAGCCCAAAAAACACTTATAACGTGATCCCAATGATCTCATCAACCAGGCTCAAGTTTGATTTTCCGATGTCGATGGGAGTGCGTAAAAGCGATGGCGATAGAAAAGAAGTGCTGAATAAGCTCATCGCAAAACATCAAAAAGAAATTCAGGCAATTATAGCGTCGTACAATATTCCGTTATTGCCAATTTCTAAAAATGCAGCGCCCAAAGATGATGATTAACTAAGCATTGACAAACGTAAGGCTTAACCTTTCGTCCTAAGCAATCGAAAGGTTATTAGCCCACAGCGAGTGGGTTGTCGTATCATAATATTTTATTGGCACACGCCTGTTAACCGTGTACGGGCAAAATAACTGGCAGCTAGCCCAACGATTGCCAACACAACAAAAGCCCCCAAATACGCATCGCCATAAGCCAGCAACAACCCTAACAACAGTAAGTACGCACAGACAAAACAGCTACGCCATGTGGGTTGGCGTAGCGTCTCCAGATAAAACATCAACACCAAAATAAACAAAATCACCATGCCCGCCTCTTCGTGCAATAGGCGACCAGATTGATGCAAGGAAAATACAAACAGGGCGCATACCAAACCGCCCGTCCAGCGCAACAGGTTGTCTCTTAATGCCTGTCGGGCTTGTGCAGCTGAGCGCAAATAATCCGGCGCAACCGCCAGCAATGCAAAAACCACCAGCATAGCCAGCCAATAATCATGGCTCATACCGGCATAACGGTAAGATACGACAGCCCCCAACAGGCTCAAGAGCATTTGTAAGGTAAAGTGGTAATGTTTAGAAAGCAGAAGATTAGTCAACATACGCATTGTCCTTGGTTCTTTTCAGGCGAAACCAGTGCCGCACAGAAGATGGCATCGGTACATAAATACAGCAAAACACCAGTAAAGCCAGTGTCGCAAAATAGCCACGCACATCGACAGCTGCTAATTGTGGGGTGGAAAATTCCGGTATCTGCAAAGCTTGTTGCAAAGGTTCAAGGTCAGTTAAGCGGGTATAGCTTAGACCGGCTTGATGGGCAAGCTGGGTCAGGTAAGCTTCCTGTAAGGCGCTTAAATGCTCGTTGCCGACAACGGCTTTGCTGCCAAACGGTGCATTGCGGGCATCATAACCTTCGATTTGCGAGGGGTCTAAGTTTGATTGCCCAAAAGACGAGCGGTGAGGCCGACATTCCGCACCCTCTGAACAAAAAAATTATTTAAACTGTAACGCCACATATTTACAC
>NZ_FUKJ01000118.1 GCF_900163745.1 Crenothrix polyspora | reverse complement strand
ACTGCAATTATTGCCGGTTGAGAAACAGGAAGATTTGATAGAAGCGATTTTTGACTGGACTGATGTGAGTGATTTAACTGAGTGGCTAAAACAGCACGAGTGAAACTCAATCGAGGCGATTTCTTTGATTACGCCCAATGTTGCCAAGAATGTTGTCATTTACCCCGATGAACCCTGCTTGATTGAAGGAATACATCAGGCATCAAGAGCGATTGCATTGAATATGCTGGGTAAGGGGATTGATATTACAACCATAGCCGAAGTTACGGACTTAACAGAAAGTGTTGTAGAAACGTTTTTAACAAGTAAAGAAAAGGTGACTTTTAATCGAGTTTAGCCGCTTTGATTTTCAAATACATTGCCTAAACGAAGAGGGGAAAATGATGGGACAGTTTATCAAATTTGGTTTATGTACGAAAATCATTTGTCCGGAAAAAGAAAAAAACAAAATTGAAAAATATTACAAAAAGTTTGATGAATTTATAACTGATTTTGAAAAACAAACTAATATAAACACTAAGATTTTTAATTTTAATGAGGAGGATAGTGGATATATTTTTACTCTTAAAGATGAATTGTTAACACCCGATAATCTCAATAATTTTTTAAAGGATTTTTTTTATGATATCTATGATGAAAAGCATTTGAAAATTTATTGTGATGATATTTACGATGACATAAAAACTAAAAATAGTGTTCATGATTTAATTGCATTTGCAGAAGAAAAACCTCATCAAAATTTTCAATTAAGTTACAGTAGAAGCGCTGTAACAGTTCCATTTGGTGAACATATTTATATGGAATACGAATATATTGTTTTATTTTTAAATGGTAAGGCTTATATGGAATGCTACGGTGAATTTTTTTCATATATAGAGAAGTTGCTTAGGGTGAGACATGCCCATCCACAAATCGGTGCTATGAAAATTTTTTTAGATTAAATAACAATGCGAATCTATTTGGATATGTGCTGCTTCAATCGTCCTTATGATGACCAGACACAGTCGCGTATCAGGATTGAAACTGAGGCAAAGATCATCATTCAGCAAAAGATCAAGAATGCGGAATGCGAGTTGCTTTGGTCTTCGATTCTTGATTTTGAGTGTGCAAAGAACCCATTCGAAGAGCATCGAATCGCTATATTGAATTGGCGTAGTATCGCCTCGGCTATGGAAATGGTAAACGAGTCTGTGCTTGAGCGAGCCACAAGTTTGATGGCATGCGGAGTAGGCAAGTACGATGCGCTGCATGTGGCATGTTCTATTGTGGGGGGAGCGGAACTCTTTGTTACGACAGATGATCGCCTGCTCAAACGCTTGCGGGCTGATGATGATGTCGTGGCAATGTTGCCACAGGATGCCTTGGCTTTTTTGGAGAAATGGTATGAAAACTGAAACTGAAATCCGAATTGCCGGAATGCATGCACTCATTGGCGCTTTGGGGTTGGTAGAAGCGGAGCGTTTTCTAATGGCAGTATCTCGTGAGCGATTTGATTATACTGAATGGCGTCGTCACGGTTTACCTGATTTGCCATTAGATGAATTAACCAAGCTGGCGAATCTTGAAGCAGAAAAAAATACGCACCTCTTGAATGAACAGTAACTGGGTCTACGAATGAATATCGCCATTTACCCAGATGAACCCTGTTTGATTGAAGGAATACACCAGGCATCAAAAGCGATTGCATTGAATATGCTGGATAAGGGGATTGATATTGCAACTATTTCCGAAGTTACGGGATTAGCGGAAAGTGTTGTATAGATTTTCAGATAAATAATTTCCATTTTGTGAAAATAAAATTATATTTAATCAATGTGTTATAGAGACATCAGTGGAAGTTATTTATCTGAAAGTCTATAGAAACGTTTTTAACAAGCAAAGAAAGATGGTAACCGTTCAGTCCCCCTCTTTGACAAAGAGGGGTTAGGGGAGATTTTTTAAATAAATCCCCCTCAATCCCCCTTTTTCAAAGGGGGAGGTGAATACTTACGAAAGATGAATTGCCAAACGATTTTTCAATTGAGGCTGCCCCCAATGCTGTTGCTTTGTACGGAACGCGAACATGCACGACCAAAACTTTAAAAATCTGATTCTGGATTATCCGCGCGAAGCCTTGGCTTTTTTTGCCCAGGAAGAAACGGGGGAAGATTTAAATCAGGCGCGGATTATTCCGATACGACAGGAACAATTAAAGGATCGTTTAGGGGATCGCTTTCGTGAACTGGATGTGCCGTTATTGGTAGAATGGCCGAATGGGGATCGTGAAGCTATTGTGTTTGTCCTTGAAGAGGAAACCCAAAGCAATCGGTTTTCAATCCATCGCCTTGCGCATTATTGTCTGGATTTGGCAGAATTGATGGAAACTGACCGTGTTATTCCGGTG
>NZ_FUKJ01000323.1 GCF_900163745.1 Crenothrix polyspora | reverse complement strand
TTATCCTCAAGACAACAAACAATATAAAATTCCCCCATTATAATGTAGGCCTGTGCCTATAGAAACTTTAAAATGAATCACTTAATGTCAGAACAACAAAATAGCACCGACTTTGCTGCCAAAAACTGGCAACAACAGCTGGCTGAAGCCTTTAGCACTATTGAAGACTTATGCGATTTTTTAAACTTATCCCCTAATGAGTTACCGGTATCCCTCACAGCCAGCAAATCATTCTCTTTACGCGTGCCGTTAAGTTTTGCCGCCTGCATGGAAAAAGGCAATCCTTATGACCCGCTACTACGCCACGTCTTACCAATTGAGGATGAACTATTCGCCTATCCTGGCTTCAGTGACGATCCGGTCGGCGATTTACCCGCGACCGCACAAGCCGGTGTTATCCATAAATATTACGGGCGGGTGTTATTAATCAATACCGGTAGCTGCGCCATTAACTGCCGGTATTGTTTCCGGCGCAATTTTCCTTACGCAGATTTGCAGCTAAGTAAGCAAAAACAAGCCGCCGCGATTGATTATATAAAGGCTGATACCTGCATCAGTGAAGTGATTTTTAGTGGCGGCGACCCTTTGTTATTAAGCGATGCGCGACTAGCGAACCTGATTGAACAACTCGATGGCATTGCCCATGTCATACGCATACGACTACACAGCCGCTTGCCCATTGTGCTGCCAGCACGCATAACCGATGAATTTATCGCTACGTTAACGCGCAGCCGCAAGCAAATTATCATGGTGACCCACTGTAATCATGCCAATGAACTCAGCGCAGACACAATACGCGCCAGCCATGCCTTAAAACGACACGGAGTGACACTCTTTAATCAGGCTGTATTGCTCAGCGGTGTCAATGATAATGCCCAAATACTGTGCAATTTGAGTGAAGCCCTGTTTGCACAGGGTATCATCCCGTATTATTTGCACTTATTGGACAAGGCCACCGGAACGGGGCATTTTGAAGTGTCTAAAACGCAGGCATTGGCACTTATGGAAGACATTCGAGCCCAGTTGCCAGGCTATCTGGTGCCCAAACTGGTTGAGGAGTGTGCAGGTGCAACATCGAAGCAGTCTGTTGGTTGACTATGGTAAATTTCGGAAAGGTTTATTTACCATGTTGTATATCAAAAGGACTGGCAAATCTTTACAATCCAGCATGAACCGTTAAAAAACTTAAACAAACAATAACATACCGAATTAAACACACGCGTTATTGTATTGGCTGCATTTTTTATTATACTAGTCACTTTTTGGGAAAATCTATGTGTTTTAGTGCAAATATGTCGCTCAGCCTGGGGGTTATCGGGCTGGCGGCTTCAGGTATCACTTTTCTTGATGACACCGAATCGTTCTGGGTGCGCTTTGCCAGAGCCTACGCCATCTTCCATTTTTCGTTAATGGAGTTTATCCAGTTTTTTGCCTACCCAGTGGCCGACCAATGTGGCTATGGAACGAATTACTTTTTAAGTGAGCTATCAACCTACCACATCAGTTTGCAGGCCCTCGCCATCATGCCGGCCTTAGCCACTTATTCGACAGATAAACTGGCACTAAAAAAGGCTACGCTCATCGGTGCTGCGCTCAGTGGTTCATTTATCCTGTTTTCATTTTTGCCCAATACCTGGCAGCTTTTTGATGTTGCACCGAACTTTATTGGCCGCATGGTGTCTTGTCTGTTCATGGGGCAATACCATATAGGCTATGCCATATCGAGTGCTTTTGGCCTGTTGGTAACGTGGGGTTCTTTGTTTGGCTTGGCCGTCAGCGGTTTTGTCTGGAAAGACAACTGGCGCATTGGCAGTTATCACGGTTTTATGGCCATAATGACCTTATTTATGCCGCAATGGGTGTTTGACGTTTCAACCGGTGAAGCCGCCGCCATGTACTGCTTTTATTCCATTCCGATTACGGCCAGTTTTATGCCTTATTTTAAAAATTTTTTCATGGCATCCAATTACACCGAGCAACGTAATGTGCCTGTGAACAGTTAAGTCGGCATCCCGTCTAAAGCGTAAACGTTAGCATCGAGTGTGATTAAACGTGTGAGGAATGAATAGGTTTAACGCATACAGCATTTTCATATCATATCGATTACACCGAATGGAGGCCAGGCTCTGCCTGATTGTCAGGCAGAGCCTGACCTCCAAAATAGGGTGCATGTTTTATTGAATAATCGATGTCCATTGAAAACGCTGTAAGTTGATTTGAGTGATGGTATAACCCAAGATATTCCCACCTCTACACACACAAGAAATATCTTAAAAACAACATAGGTTAACGCTTTGAACATCCGTAACGCCAAGTCCACAGATGCACCCGCCCTAGCCGAAATACATGTCCTATCATGGCAACAGACTTATCGCGGCATTGTTCCTGACGTGTATCTTGATTCGCTGACCGTGGCAACACGCGAGGCAATATGGCGCGAGAACCTCGCCAACAGTATGCCTAAAGTTATCGTTGCGGAATCGGAAGGCAAAGTTGTTGGGTTTTCTTCTTTTGGCCGATGTCGAGATAAGGGTACAAGTCCAAATGATGGCGAAATTTGGGCTATTTACCTGTCGCCATTACATTTGGGTCAAGGTTTTGGACGGGCGCTGTTATTGGAGTCTCGCGCTCAGCTGCTTGCCCAGGGGATGACGCGCATTAGCCTTTGGGCTATTGTCGGCAATGAACGCGCGATACATTTTTATCGCGCCGCAGGATTTGAGCCAGAAGACGATTCGCTTAAAACATTTGAGCTGGCGGGGGCGGAAATTGGCGAGGTACGCTATGTTCAAAACATCAGCTAACAACAAAGTCAGCAGTGGTTAAAGCTAAATTCACGCCCACTGTGGCAATTTGTACAGCGATCTGCGCACCATTGCCATCTGCATCATAAAACAATGCACCTGTTGTTTTGTCATAAACAAGGTAATCGTTACTATCTGCCGCAACTTTAGCTATTTTAAAATAGCCAGAATTGATCACACCTGTTGATGTTAATTGAGTAAAAATCGCATTTTCTAATTGAACAGTATCATTAACAACTGAAAAATCAGTGATTTTATCGATATTGGCTTTTATAGCGGTATTAAAGATAAATTTATCTTGGCCTAATCCACCCGTTAATATGTCATTACCAAGACGACCATTTAAACTGTCGTTTCCTGCATTAGCTTTAATAAGGTTGATCGCATTGGAACCCGTCAAAACGTCATTATAATTTGACCCCACAATATTTTCGATATTGGTCAGTTTATCTATACCTTGCCCTGTTGCCGAACCTGCTGTCAAATTTACAGTTACGGCACGATAAGCGTTAGAAAAAATAACCGTATCTATTCCCTCGCCACCCTCTAAAGTATCATTGCCAAGATCACCGGTGAATTGGTTGTTGAATGAATCACCAATTAGCGTGTCATTCCCTGTAGAACCAATGATGTTCTCAATGTTAATGAGCGTGTCTGTATATGAATTCAAAAATACATATTGGTTACTATGAGTAGCTGTACTTTTTGCCAAATTAACACTTACATTTATCAGGTTAGCGTCCACATTATTAACATTTGTATAACTAACGGTATCAATGCCTCCACCTCCATTAATAACATCATTACCTCGTGAATTACTGAACAGGTTATTGTTATTATCACCAATAATCGTATCATCTCCTGACGTACCAGTGACGTTTTCGATATTGCTAAAAGAACCGTGTGTTGTTTTAACGCCGTTGTAAATATTGCTATACTGTCCAACTACCAAATCGACAGTTAACAATCCGTTATAGCCTCGTCCAGAAAAATCAAGCCAATCACTACCCTTGCCACCATCAATGGTATCTACGCCATCTGAAATAGCAATAATGTCACTACCGGAACTACCTAAAATAGAGTCATTACTACTCAAAAACGTACTAACCATATAGCGGTATCTATCGAATGGCTGTCCTTCACTTAATATTGTTTTCAAACTGGAGACACTATTAGAGGCAACAGCTATGTCTGATAATGTCCATTGCAAATCGCCTTGTTTATCAAAACTACTGACGGCGGTAATCGTCCCAAGTACTGGATATTTATTAGCGTCATACGTCAAACTATTGCCATACAACGCACCATAAACGACCTTTTGAGTATCGCTAAATAAATACCAACTTGTAGATGTTAAGTCGTAATTACTCCCGCTATATGAATCGAAATAAGCCGTAGTCGCTTTATAAAGTGTTAATGTTGCCATAGCCGTTAATCATTGAAAGTAATTAGAATTTTTGAAGGCTGGCACAAAAGCAGTCCTCAACTGTCTTGACCAGATTGAAAATCAACTTCAAAACCTCTGCGTCATAAAGGATAAGCTTAGTATGCATTAACTGATTTGAAAGCTGACGAGCTGAATATATAGCACTACCGGCGCGGATGAATGCCTTTTAACAACCCCATTCCTTCTCCACATAATACAAAAACAGCCATGACAAAAAAAACACGCCTCCCCTGTGAAAGCCCCTTCCCGTCTGCAAAGCAAGACGTTACTAATGTCTCCTACGATTATGCTACGCCGCAAAGCCAATCGCCTTCTTACCGACTGGCTTATGATGACCTGGATTTCATCATGCGCGATGAATTGCGACCGGTCAGATTGCAGCTGGAATTACTCAAACCAGAACTGGCGCAGCTTGAACACAATATCCAGTCTACCGTGGTGGTTTTCGGCAGTGCCCGTATTCCAGATAAACAAGTGGCTGAAAAGACATTACGCGAACGTGAAGCCTTGTTAAATACAGCACCTGATGATGCAGACCATCAACAGCAGGTAGCCATTGCCCGCCGCATTTTTGAGAAAAGCCATTATTACGATGAAGCCCGCAAGCTAGGGCAGATCATTACCGTGGAGGCTAAAAAACTGGAGCATAATCTGGTGGTAGTCACCGGCGGTGGCGGGGGCATTATGGAAGCGGCTAACCGGGGTGCCGATGATGTTGGCGGCAAAAGCATAGGCCTTAATATCGTCCTGCCCTTTGAACAAAAACCCAACCCGTATATCACACCGGAGTTGTGTTTCCAGTTTCATTATTTTGCCATCCGCAAAATGCACTTTCTGATGCGGGCAATTGCGTTAGTGGCTTTTCCTGGAGGCTTCGGCACACTGGATGAACTGTTTGAAACCCTGACCTTGATTCAAACCAAAAAAGTGCGGCGGGTTCCCGTTATCCTGTTCGGTCGGCGTTACTGGGACAAAATCATCAACTTTGATGCCCTGATTGACGAGGGTGTCATTAGCCAGTGTGAAAGTGACCTGATTGATTATGCCGAAACCGCCGAACAAGCCTGGGAGCTGATTCTTGCCAGTTATACCACCAATGGCGATAATTACACCGACCATAAGCACACACGCTGATAGCCACTGCCGTAGCATTAGAAAAAAATCTGGGGGTCAGGCTTTGCCTGAACGTATGATTGTCAGGCAAAGCCTGACCTCCATTTTTGCTCAAAATTGCTTAACTTAATGTCAGTGACGCAGGTGTATAAAAACGAGCCAATCGATATTGCTTATCCACTGGCTGATCCTGATCCGAATCACGTTTTTTTTCTTTCTGATAGGCATCAAACGCCATATCTGCATGAATAATATGCTTGCCCCATTTGTCCATAAACTCCTGAATATCACTTTGTCTCCAGTCGGCATTGATTATTTTTTGATCCATCTCGATCAGTTTTTCCAACATGACATTATGTTCCCTGACATGGCCTTTATAGCTTCGAAAACCTGATTTTTCCATCAAATCTTCTTCAGCGCTAAAATGCTCTTTAACATGTTGATAAATCAGCTTGGCATTTTTAATCAGCTCTTCCCTATTAACCGAAGAGGCTAACTGATCCGCTAAAATGAATAAGTCTTTATGCTGGCTATCCACCAGATCATCCCCCATTTGATAATAATCGTGCCAGACAAAGTGGTACATGCTTCCCGCAAATTGTTTTTTGGTTGAATCATCTTTCTGACGATGTAAAGCTAAATTTTCCGGCGTACATTTTTCACAGGCTTTATAAACAAAGCGTTGCCGTGCGACATGATAATCTTGAGTACCGTAAAAATTGGCATACATTTGCGTTAACTCGAATTTTCTATAGACGGGTAATGCCTTTAACGATTCATCGTAGCAGCGTATTTTGGCTTTTTCAGCCAAGCATTTTTGTAACGCGACATTATCAGCCGTCAGTGTATTGACCCAATGCTTGACTTGCGCCATAAAAATATCATGACGTTTATCCAGCACCTTATCAATCAGCTTTATTTGCCAGGCTTTTTTAGCACTGATGGGTAAACGCTGTTCGGTTAAGGCCAGCGCCATATCTTGTCCCACCCGTTTAGGCAATAAATAAGTCCAGTATTCCGAGCCATACAGTTCGCCCATGTTTTTATAATGCGAGTTGAATATGACACCTTCTCTGGCAAATACCTTGTCTGCCGCTAAAGGCATCATTGCACCACCCGCACCCGCACTGCCTGCTAACGCAGCAACAGTCACTTTATCGACAGTAGCAATAATCTGATAAATCAAATCATCAATGGCATTAATATTTAACCATGATTCATCCGCAGGACTATCGGCAGCCTCAATATGATTAAGGTGTATACCATTGGAAAAGCTGGCATCACCGCCTATCAACACAATCGCCTTAACCGACAAAGTGGCCACATGTTGATAAACCGAGAGCAATAAGCGGCATTGTTCGGTACTCATCGCACCGTTGTGAAAATGAAAATAAAGATAAGCCGCCTCTTCTTCTTGTTCATACCAAACCTCCTGACATGGCAGTTGCCGACCTGGCTGGGTATAGTCAATATTTATTACCTTGATCGCTTTACTGAATAAATTTTTTAAAACTGAAGTGGACGGCATAGTTTGAGGAAGTACATCTTTTAACACGAAAGTAGCCGGCAGTTTTATAGCCTTGGCTCCGTCTGGCAATTTGGCTTTTAAATGCCCAATCCAGATAGCACCGTCAACCGTTGCACGGCAAATAGCATGATTGGCAATCGCAATAATTTCGCCCGCTTTACCTTTTAAAGTAGCTTCTTTGTGGGCGTTAAACAAAAAAACCGGTAAGCCGCAAATTTCATCTAACACACCTGGCGTACCATCAGCCGCACGTATGTGTTTGAGTATAGCGTCAGTTTTGTCGGCTTTCCAGTTGATAGCCCGTTCTGCCTGCTTCATTAAAGGTTGGGTTTTACCCTTATAATCGGGACGACTGTAATCTTGCACTTCCGGCTTAAAATGCGGGGTATCAAAAAAGCTCAATGCTTGCCATAAACACTCTACCGCTGCCGGTATTACATCACGATAGAAAATATTACTTTTGGTGGCGGCGCGTAAAGGAAAATTTTTGCTCGCCCATACATCACCGGTATCCATATCTTCTGCCGCTTCCAGCAACGTAACGCCCCATTCGGTTGCGCCCGTTTGAATCGCCCAGTCCAAAGAAGACGGTCCTCGATCGCCTTTAATGCCAGGATGTACAATCAGACATTTAGTGTATTCATACACTTCTTTAGGAAGACGCTTAGTTAAAAAAGGACACACGATTAAATCTGGTTTAAATAACGCGACACCTTCCAACAATTGCCCCACATCACCTGAATGTAACTCCACAGAGACAATGAAACCGGCATCATCAAGTTCGGTATAAAAGCGCTGGGTTAACCCAGAAAACGCCGATGAAATGAGTAAAATACGCATGTCAAATTCCTTAATTATTCTTATTTATTTTATAAAACAAGATTCACCACATTTAAGCCCTGAGGGGTTGTGGTTCAGAGCCACTAAAACGATCCCGATAATTATTGGGGTTAACCCCCAACTGACGCGTAAAAGCACGGCGCATCCGTTCTGTATCACCAAAACCGGATTTGTCGGCCACCACCTCAATGGACAGCTGAGTACTTCCCAGATAATGGCGAGCCGCATCGATACGCGCTAATTCGACAAACTTGGCCGGTGTCATGCCGGTTTCTGCCAGGAAAAAACGGGCAAAATTTCGAGGGCTCATAAACAGGCGCTCAGCCAATGTTTCTACCCGTAAATCTTCAGCCAGGTGCATCATAATCCAAGCTTGTAAATCTTTAAGATCAGGACGGTGCGCTTCACTGGTCAGGTAGGCGCTGAACTGCGACTGACCACCTGGCCGTTTGAGAAACACCACCAGGTAACGTGCGACCAGCAAAGCCAACTCGCTACCCCAGTCTTCTTCTACCATCGCCAATGCCATATCAATGCCGGAGGTGATGCCGCCGGATGTTGAAATAGCGCCATCGCGCACAAAAATCCGATCGGGTTCAACAGTAACCGCCGGGTAATCCCGTGCCAACCAGGCACAATAATCCCAATGACTGGTCGCCCTAAGGCCATCCAATAGACCGCTTTCCGCGAGCAAAAAAGCCCCTGTACACACTGATGCCAATCGTCTAACCCGTGGCGCTATGGTTCTCACCCAGTCTTGTAACTCAGGGTCGCACAACAGACAGCTCACATCCGGCGTACCCGCAATCAATAGGGTATCGATACCATCATGGACATCGCTGTAAGCTTTATCGGCGATAATCTGCAAACCGCATGAAGTCGTCAGCGCCCCTGGTTTTGCTGCTAACACTTCCAATGGATAAGGCGGCTCAGTACACACCCCAGAGCGCTGCAAACCAACATTGGCGAAAGCAAATACTTCCATAGGGCCGGTAATGTCGAGAATCTCGGCACCGGGGAATACAACTATACCCACAGGCCTTATTTCTGCTATACGCATCGGCGGACTGGGGTCATCGGAGGGGGGCGAAAAAGGAATGGCCATTATAATTCTCCTCACATAGAAATTTTAAATGAGCTGCAACCAATGCACCGCATGCAGAATTCTAAATTCATACACTCAAGCCCATTGATTTAACAGTAAATATCTCGTCTTATAGTTTTTCTTAAAGACAATGAGTTCATTGATATAATCCCTCACTTTCTGCCGTTGGACAATGACAGCACTGCCTCATTTTCTGCCAAATTAACAGCCATTGCCACTGGAGAGCCGTGCGATACAAATCAAAATATAAAGTATAAGGATATTTAAATGCGATGTCTGTGAACTATTTCACACAAAAAATGTGCACTAGTTAACAGACAAAAAAAGCAACTGGTGATATTCTAAAACTGAAGTAGAAAGTTTTTCTAAATGCGTTCTTGAAAGAACTACTCATAGCGAAATTCTTTTTCTGCCTCGCCTCCTAAAAACACTTCGCGTATCGGGTGGTTATTACTCGGTACGCTTTTTTTACATAGCTATTGCCAGAACCCATTACAGAAGTTCGGTAGACTGGGGGGAAAGATAATGAAATGCCGTGTTTTTCTGGGGTTACGCTAGCTCCAAACCTAGCCTGTCCTGCTTTAGTATTAAGGAAGATAGGCTTGATTGCCGTACTTACGCTCAACGGCAGCAACATTTTTAAGCAGTAGTAGCAGATTTCGCTTCAGTAGCCTGACGTACTCGGCTGGTTTGAGTTCACTATACAAGCCAAGATCGACAACGAATGATTCGGCATTTTTGTACCCCAAAAACCCTCTTGCTGGGTTATTCAAAAACATGTACAGCTGTTTGAGCTTAGTAATAGTTTTACGATTGTAGCGGCTAAAATAACTTAAATTACGTGTTATATCAGCCAGATCGTCCTTCATATCCGCACCACCATTGTCTGTCATGTAAAAATGGGCAATATTTGCATCGTCCTTTGCCAAGCCAACATTAGTATTATTGTAGCGATCCCACTGTTGAAAGATGACATCCAACGTCATAATATTTGAATACTCGCGTGCCAACTGGAGGAGATCGCCTGTATATCCGGTTTGGAGCAAAACCTTTTTCTTTGCAGCAGGCTGAGGATTTGACGCTTGCAATACTTTAATAATCGGATTGGTTTTAAAGGGGCCACCCCGTCCAGCTCCAGGCGGTATATCGGCCATAGACTTGTATTCAGCATAGCTGTCATGCTTCTTGGCTTTTAAGCCGCCTATTAGTGGGGGCTTTGTAAGCCAGCCCAAAAGGCGGGGAATTCGAACATCGTGTCTCCTATCCCCCGGCAGGGTAATCGTAAGTTCTTTTTCCAACAAAGTTTTGAAGCTTTGCGCGGCTTTCTTACCCAGCGTATAGGAAACTGCTGGACGAATAACATCATCGTGGCCAAGAATAGCCGCCAAATTAAAGTAAGCAATTTCACTATCAGGGTTTGAAGATCCATGGCCGGTAACGAATGTACCATAGGCTTTGTAACCGTTCACCAGATCGGTTTTATCTATCTTGCGGATCTTCAGATAAATTTCGGTTGTACCTGAAAGCTCATTGTATACAAACCCAGGTGCGTCAAGATTTGTGCCAACCCATCGCTTCATCCATTTATCAGTTTCTTTGGATAAAGGCTGCTTTATTTTTTGTAATTTGGCGATAATAGGAGATTGTTTTATAACATTGGCCTGGACACCGTTTGTTATTGTGTCAGCCAAAGTGAAGGCGAGGGTAATGCCAAGAATAACCTTAGCTTTCGTAATAATCGTATTCATATTAATTTCCTCGTTATAAACATAACTTAAGAGGCCAATGAAATGAGGTGGGCTTGGTGTTTCATTTTTCTCTCCAGATTAAATTACGGTGGAACAAAGTTAAAGCAATGGTAATCACATGAGCCTACACTCTAGCTCATGCTACATAAATATCACTTAGGGGTCAACAACGCATAGCCCTTATAGCTTTCCTTAATTGCATAAGGCTTGCTTGACAGCACTTAATACCTATGTATATATCAATACCTTCGCCAAACGGATAAAGTCAGTTGGAAATGATATTTGGCAAAATTTTATGCAATTGATTTTTATGTGTTTTGTATTTTCAACTTGCATCCATTTTGATCAAATTTAGATCAAAATCCAAAATTGGCGAAGGTATTGATATATACCTATTAATTTAACACGAGAAAACCCATGCAAACCATCACCACAAAACTGTTCAAAAACGGGCAAAGCCAAGCCGTGCGTATCCCCAAAATATTCCAGTTTGCCGGAACGGATGAAGTCGTGATCCGTAAACAGGGCAATGCCGTCATCATTACGCCCAAACGTAAAAGTTGGGCATCGTTTGCCGAAGTGGCCGATACAGCCGATACCGATTTCATGGCTTCCCGTACAGAGCTGATGGAAGCAACTAGGGTTGTGTTTTAATGCTTTACATTCTCGATACTGATAGTTGCAGCTATATCATTCGCAAGCAGCCGCCACAGGTATTGGCAGCACTGGATACTTGCGTTCAGCAAGGGCATGTAGTGCCATTTCCGCCATTACTTATGCGGAACTCCTGCTAGGGGCTAAACGTTCGGGAAACCCTGATAAACACAGCGCCTTGATCAATGAATATGTGAACGGCTGCACGATATCGTCGCGTGGGATGCCCGTGCCGCCGAACAGTTCGCCGATTTACAAACCTTACTGCTTAACCAAGGCATGCCGATTGGTGCAAACGACACCTTGATCGCCGCCCACGTCTTGAGCCTTGATGCAACCTTGGTGACTAACAATACCAAACACTTCAGCAAAGCGCCTGGTCTGAGCCTGGTGAATTGGACAACCGCTGTGGATAAAACCTGATGACCGACATTGCTGAAAAAATTTCCGCCTTGAAAACTGAAACCTATTTCCGAGACCGGCAAGCACAGGCCGAACTTGCTGCTTTCGACATTTGGCTCAACGCCAGCCTTGATGTAAAACCAACGATAGGAGATGAGTTGCCTTAATTGAACCCCCATACTTACACTTGCCTTTGGATGAAATAGTAGGCTTGATTTTTCATTGTTTTCTCCAAGTTAAATTACAAAGTGGCACAATGTTAATGAAGTGGACACAGTGAGCTTTGTGCCTTAGCCCCTGCTATGGTTTTTAAAAATTTTGTAGGTTGAAAAATGATTGTCGTTTAACTGGCAAGGTAATATAGTTAGCCTTATGAAATGAATCTGCCCACAGAACAGGAGTAACACCCGTGGCCACCATTACCTTCGACACCTTAAAATTTGTCCGCACACTGAAAGCGGCAGGTGTACCCGAAAACCAAGCCGAGGCTATTTCGGAAGCATTTAAAGATGCCCAAGGCGAAGCTGCGCTTGCGACTCAACACGACGTTGACAACGTGCGCCGAGATATAGACGATTTACGCCGCGATATGGATTCACGCTTTATCCAAATGGAACAACGCTTAATTATTAAATTAGGTACGCTCATGGCTTTGTCTATTGGCATTGTCGCTGCGCTAGTCAAATTGCTTTAATTGTTCTTCTGGTTAAATTACGGTGGCACAAAAGTAACGCGTTGGCCGTAGCATGGGCTTTGTGCCTTAACCCATGCTATGCCAAATTGTTCCGTGTGAAATTACCTGGATTAAGGTAACTTGCACAAAAGGGTATTGATCTCGCTATACAGCTTTTGATGCGCCTCTACCATACCGCCTAAAGGTTCACTTTGATAACCAAAAACAACATCCAGATGATCAAAGCTTTTCCCGGTGCTTTTTTCGGCTCGCTCGTAATACCACGTGCCTTTTTCGATGGTTTCGCCGCCTAAAAACCCTTCTTTGCCTGGAGAGTGGTTGCTTGCTGTAAATGGGTAACGTTGGGAAATGGAACTGACAGCACCATCGTTTTCCCGCCATTGATCAATAGTCAGATCGCCAGTCTCCCAGCCTTCAATATCAGGTTTAATGCCATCAAAATCAACTACTGCGGCTTGATAGAAAGCCCCCCCTGCCAACACAGGATTCATGAATAAGCTCGGAAGCTCTCGCTTGAAAGGCCCAATCCCGAAAGTCTGCTCAGTGACTACTGAGAGATAATAGCTATTTTTATTTGTCTTGAAACGCTTATTAGCTTCCTGACAACCTTGCAGGGTAAGGTCATAAGCAAGATTATCCTTGCCTTTGGCAAACTGGCTGTTTTCCAATGCCTTGATGAAGGCGCGTAAATCTGTGGTTTCTGATCCAACCCATTGTTCCAAATCCCAATCAAATAGGTTACGGGTTAGCCCTCTATTTAACCCACCCAACATTTGTACACCTATTCCAATAAAGTTGCCAACGGGACCAGTGAGAAAGCCGCTTTTCTTGTCGCAACCCAACATGTAAGGAAGGGTCGAACCGTTAATTACCCCAGCAACACAAACGATGGCTTCAATCCAATCTGCACTGGTATCGCCCCCCCAAAATTTATCAGCCAGCAATTGTTGTAATTGCATGCAGGTTTGTGCGCCAGCACTGTGGCCAATTAAAATTACCGGATTTTCTGCCGACCATTTCTCAACGAATGGTTTCTGCGTAAAGTCATCGGAAAAACGGGCGTGTTTTTCATCCTGACTATGCTTTTCTCCATAATCGACCCTTGTGCCCTTAATTTGTGCATATACCTCGCAGGCGCGATCATGGAATGAACTCACAGGGCCGCAGCTTGCTTCATGCACATTAAACTTCTCTGAATTAAATTGTTGTGTTGCTTTACCCCAATATGGCAAGCCTAAAAGTTCATCGGGTCCCCAACCGAATAGACCGTGAACAAAAACAATGTGTTTTGATTTCATAAAATATCTCCAAAATCAGCCTGGTAAGTTGGGTTACTAAAACCAAACAACCCAACGCGGATAAATATCATGCCTTATATTTCAATTAATTAGATAGATAGTTATATTTTTTGATTAGGAATTTCTAATTAATTGTCAGTACATTTAATATTACAAGCCCCAGTTGATGCAGATTGTGCAGCAGTTACGCATTCAGCTATCCCTCCAGTTGCACGGCCACTACCTCCAGCAGCACTACAAAATCCAGTAATTGAATCCGTAGCGTTCCAACTACATATACATCCAGCTCTTGATACAGGCCCTGCTGGACCTTGAGGCCCTGTAAGGCCTGTAGAGCCTTGAGGACCTGTTAATCCCGTTAATCCCCTCAAACCAATCTTCGCACCACGAACAAAAACATCTCCATTGTTACGTACACGAAAAGCTCCATTCTTCCCTGCTTGGATTAAATCCCCACCCCCAGAATTTTGAAATACGGCTGTAGCAGCGTTAGCACTTCGACTGTCGCCAACGATAGCATTTGAGGACTCGCTAAACCCCCAAACACCCTGTCCAGTTTTACTTTCTCCAAAGACACCTCGCCCCTTATCAGCCTGCCCTTGGATGCCCGCTGCCCCCGCTTTACTATCACCAACGATAGCAATTCCGGACTCGCTAAATCCCCATACACCTACTCCAGTTTTACTTTCTCCATAGATACCTCGACCGTCATCAGCATGTCCTATGACACCACCGGCTCCTTTTGCATCGGCTTTACCATAAACACCCGCGCCGCCTTCTGCTGTGTTTTCTCCTAAAACTCCTGGTGTAGATGCTTGTGTGGATTGAAAAGCCGCAGGTGGATCGTCAGCTAAAACTTTTGTTGACAGCCCCACAATCAAACTCACTACTAATAGTTTTTTACTTAAAATTTTCATAGTCATACCCTCTTCAAAAATGTGAAATTCTTTGTTCACCCATTTTTTTAAAATTTGTAAATTTAAATACGTCAATGTCAAAAAAAACGAGCTAATGCTGACTGTGAACTTAAATTTTCCTTTTGTCGCCCTCCCCAAGGAGGGTATTTGAACGCTTTTGCTTACTTTTTTAAAAATAAACTACACATACGACTCAAAACATTACACTTGGCTGACATAGCAATGACTTCTGGCGTTTTTAGGCTTATGTTAATACACCAAACTCCGTGGTAAAATCCATCTTGAATTCCAGTTTTATCCAGCGTGTGCTATAAAGTGTCTTTCGATAAAATGGGCAGCTATTTAAAACAATGGCTAATTTGGTTTAACTTTGTTGTTTAATATTATTTTTTAAGGGGGTGTCATGAACTTAAGCCATGCCGTCAAACAAAATTCATCTTTAAGTCCCATGTTGCTGCATTGGCCGCCATCCATACAAGGGGAGGAAGAACTGTTTTTTGAATTTTGTCAGGTTAACAGAGAGTTGCGGATTGAGCGCACGGCTCAAGGGGATTGTGAAATTATGGCACCCACGGGGGGAGAAACAGGTAGTCGAAACTTGATTTTGGCTGCCCAGTTATATAATTGGGCAGAACTAGAGGGTAACGGCATAGCATTTGATTCATCAACTGGATATATTTTGCCCAATAAGGCGATTCGTTCGCCTGATGCGTCATGGGTGAAAAAATCGCGCTTGGCCGTTTTAACACCCCAGCAGAAACAACGGTTTTTACCGCTGTGCCCAGATTTTGTGATTGAGTTGCGCTCACCCAGTGATAACTTGAAAACCTTGCAAGCCAAAATGCAGGAATATATTAAAAATGGCGCTGCTTTGGGCTGGTTAATCGATCCTGAAACAAGGCACGTTTTTGTTTACCAGCCCGAAATACCGCCGGTTATCCTGGACAACCCAACAGCTTTGTTACCGGACAGGGTGTTAATGGGCTTTAAGCTAGATCTGCAAAAAATTTGGGATGTGCCTTTTTAGTCGAGAGAGTATGCACAGCGCACCTATATTTTTGTAGACAGACCCTCATTTTCCACCTATTGTTATTACTTATGTACTAACAATAGGTGATACCATGCTGACACTCAAACTAACCGCAATTGGCAATTCCGTGGGGGTTGTCCTACCTAAAGAGGCACTGGACAAGCTGCATCTTGAAAAAGGCGACAAGATGTATCTGAC
>NZ_FUKJ01000176.1 GCF_900163745.1 Crenothrix polyspora | reverse complement strand
CGCCGAATACGAAAAATTAATGGTGGCACGCTCAGTCAAATCTGCCCCCGCAACCTGTAAAAAGTAATCGCATTTTTTTGAAAAACCCAGTGCACTTTTCGGCACTGGGTTATGGGGTATTGACCGGTATTGTGAAAATCATTTTATAGTCTTCTTTTCAATAACTTGAAAAACACATATAATAGCGGGTCAACTGGGGCATTAGCCCTATCCTTGCTTTACCGGCTTTAAACAAAGTTGGAAGGCTTAACCGAAAGGAAAAATATGCGACACTATGAAATTGTCTTTTTAGTCCATCCGGATCAAAGTTCTCAAGTTCCTGCAATGATTGACCGTTACAAGTCCATCATTGAAACAGCATCTGGTACTATCCATCGTCTGGAAGATTGGGGGCGTAGACATCTGGCTTATCCCATCAAAAAAATCCATAAAGCACATTACGTGCTGATGAATGTGGAATGCGACCAAGCGACGCTAGTAGAACTGGAAAGTGGCTTCCGCTTTAATGATGCTATTTTACGTAGCATGACTTTATTGCAAAAAGAAGCGGTTACCGGACCTTCCATTATCGCCACATCAACAGCGGAAGAAAACAAAATGGCTGAAATTAGAGCCAAGGATGCCGCTGCTAAAGAAGCCGCCGCCGCTGAAGCTGCCGTGTCTGAAGCTAATGTTGATGCCATCGATCTTGATGATCTGGATGACACAACCATTGCTGATGCTGACGAACTTGCTGCAGAATAAAAACATTCACTTATTGGATTACGAGGACACCTATGGCCCGCAATATTAGACGTAAAAAATTCTGCCGTTTTAGTTCCGAAGACGGCACACAGATTGACTACAAAGATCTGGAATTATTAAAAGATTACATTACGGAAACAGGCAAGATTGTGCCCAGTCGGGTGACCGGAACCGGCGCTAAATATCAGCGGCAATTATGCGTTGCTATCAAGCGGGCGCGTTTTATCGCTTTGCTACCTTTCTGCGACGCGCACGAATAAGCCTTCAAGAGAGCATCGGTTGTGAAATTTTTAGCAGCGTATATTATGCAAGGTCGGATTCAAGCCATGATAGCGGCTTCCTGTCTTGCGTTGTTGTCTCTAAAGTATCCACCGGTAAGTGTGGTAAGTTCGGCATCGGTCGCTCTGGTAACATTAAGACGCGGCGGCTCTGAAGGCTTGTATGTTCTTGGCTGCGCTGCGCTTGCATCGGGTTTGATGGGGTTTTTCATCCTGGGTAATTTCCAGTTTGCCTTGGCGTATGTCATGGTGCTTTGGTTGCCAATATGGTTGATATCCATAGTCTTACGAGAAGGCCGGCATTTGTCATTGGCCGTTGAAATTGCGGTAATTCTAGGTGTACTCGGTGTTATTGCCGCGCATAGCTTTATGGCTGACCCTACGGCAACCTGGAAACAGATACTGATACAAATGGCACCAGCCAATTCGCCGGTTGACAATACCCAACGCACCATAGAAACGCTTTCCCGTTATATGACGGGGGTTATTGCGGCAGGTAGCGTGGTGGGGCTGTTATTAGGCCTATTCTTAGGCCGCTGGTGGCAAGCGATACTCTATAATCCGGGTGGTTTTAGGCAGGAATTCTTATCACTGACTACGCGCCTAGGTTTTACAGTGACTACCTTGCTGGTAATCGGGATTGCTTTTACAAATATCGGCATGATTTCCGACATGGCCAAAAATGTTAGTATTGTACTGATTGTGCATCATATTTTTATTGGTGCGGCTATATTGCATACTGTGTTTTCGGCTAAAAGCCTGTCACGCTATAGTGTGCCCGTGCTTTATGTGCTGATGATCTTAATTCCACATACCTTATTGGCTGTTGCTTTAGTTGGCTTGGCTGACGGATTGCTGAACTTACGAAAAAATAAATTTGAACCAACAGACGCTAAATAGCGTAACCGTTTGGTTAACACCTGAAAAAAATGAGGCATTAAACGATGGAAGTTATTCTTCTTGAAAAAATAGCAAACCTGGGCAACTTGGGTGACAAAGTCACTATTAAGTCAGGTTATGGCAGAAATTACCTGGTTCCACAAGGCAAGGCGGTTCCAGCAACAGCGCAAAAAATAGCTGAATTTGAAGCGCGTCGTGCCGAGCTTGAAAAAGCAGCGGCAGCAAAGCTTAGCGCAGCGCAAGCACGCGGCAATGACTTGGCTAAATTGTCCGTAGTCATCGCTCATAAAGCTGGTGATGAAGGCCGCTTGTTTGGTTCTATCGGTACCCACAATATTGCTGAAGCGATTACTACATTGGGCGTAGCCGTCAGTAAACAAGAAATTCGTTTACCGAATGGCACCATTCGCCACATTGGTGATTACCCCATCGATATTAATTTACACACTGATGTTATTGCGACGATCACTATCAAAGTAACTGCTGAGTAATCAGCAACATTAATCACAACCTTTGTTGTTTGTTTTGAGCAATGAAGGTTGTGACTGTTATGAGTTTCCCGCATTCTCCCCCACATCATCTACCTCTGCGAATATTACCGCATGAGCAGATAGCCGCATCGACTTTGCCAAGATGGCCATAGCCCACTATCTTATGCGGATCATTTATTCATCATTATTTTATATATTGATACCCTTTGTGTTGTGTAGATTGTTATGGCGCGGCATTAAAGCCCCAGCTTATCGACAACGCTGGCATGAACGCTTTGCATTCTACCGTACCGAGTATCCTCAGAACGTTGTCTGGTTTCACGCGGTTTCCGTGGGTGAAGCAGAAACCCTGTTCCCACTGATAACAACCCTACAACAAAAATATCCCAACACAAAAATAGTCATCACCACCACAACACCGACCGGTTCTGCACGCGTTAACGCCGTGCTGAAAGACAGCGTGGCGCATGTGTATTTGCCTTATGATATTCCGGGTGCGGTTAATCGCTTTATGGCATGCTTTAAACCCAAGCTGGCTGTCATCATGGAAACAGAAATATGGCCTAATCTTTTTACTGCCTGCGCCACAAATAATATCCCTCTGTACATGATTAATGCGCGTTTGTCTGAGCGATCAACACGCGGCTATCAAAAGCTTTCTGCGCTGATTAAGCCTGCGTTGGCACACATTACAATTCTTAGTCAATCACAGCAAGATACTGACCGGTTTATCGCCATTGGCGCGAAGCCCCGACAGGTCAAAACGCTGGGCAATATGAAGTTTGACCTTGATAACTCGCATCATAGGCGTGAACAAGGCCTGGCCATTAAAGCCACGTTGTTTAACAATAGATTTGTTTGGCTGATTGCTAGCACCCATCAGGGTGAAGAAGACATTTTTCTGGCTATCTATAAAAAAATTAAACCGAAGATTCCTGAGCTGTTGTTAGCCATTGCCCCTCGCCATCCCGAACGTTTTTTAGACGTTAAAAAACTGTGCGAACAGCAACAACTCCAGGTTGTAACATACACGTCTCAAGACAACGTACACTCAACTATTGATGTTTATTTACTGGATACCTTGGGCGAGTTACGAACATTCTACGCGGCGGCAGATGTCGCTTTTGTGGGCGGTAGCATGGTGTCTGTTGGCGGTCATAACATCCTGGAAGCCTCGGCAGTTGGTGTACCGGTTATGTTTGGCCCTTTTATGGCCAACTTTAAAACCATCGCCGAAAATGTTTTGGCCTTGGGCGCAGCAATACAATGCCAGGATAATAACGCGCTTGTTGATGCTATTATGACGTTATATCAAAATCCTAATTATCGCCAATCACTTGCTGAAAAAGCTAACGCCTTTGTAGAAAACAATAAAGGTGTGTGTGCAAAAATTATTGAAATTCTACCCTTAACCTGAGTTGACTCATCAGTCGCAAGTTCTGCTCTTGATAAACTTTAAGCCAAACATTTGTTTACCCTAACAGAGTTTAAGCTTTAAGCTGGAATAGGGGAATTTTAATCCCCCTCTTTGGAAAAGAGGGATTAGTATCGGGCAATAAAGGCCGATTTTTTAAATAACCCCCTCGATCACCTTTTTCAAAAGGGGAGCTGAATCATACAGAAGGAACAGCATGAAATCACAAGTCATTGATGCACAAATTACTCCAGAAGGTCGCCTGGATGTTTTATCGAAAGCGGAAGTCGGTAAATTGCTGGATACCAGTCAGGGCGGTTTATATCAAATATTTCGTAACTGTTCGCTGGCGGTATTAAATTGCGGCAGTACCACCGACAACGGCAAGGAATTACTGGAGCGTTACCAATCGTTTGAAATCCGTGTCGTGCAGGAACAACGTGGCATTAAGCTGGAAGTGATCGGTGCGCCTGCCCATGCGTTTGTTGATGGCAAAATGATCAAAGGCATCAACGAGCATCTGTTTGCCGTACTGCGCGACATTATCTACATCAGCGATGAAATCAACGATAATCCCCGCTTTGATATGGCAACATCCAGAGGAATTACCGATGCTGTTTTCCATATCCTGCGCAATGCCAATTGCTTGCACAGCATGACTAATCCAAATCTGGTGGTGTGCTGGGGTGGGCATTCCATCAACCGTATGGAATACGAATATACCAAGCTGGTCGGCCATGAAATGGGCTTGCGCGGCTTGAATATCTGTACGGGCTGTGGTCCTGGTGCCATGAAAGGCCCCATGAAAGGTGCGGCTATTGGCCATGCCAAGCAACGCATAAAAGATGGCCAATATATCGGCATTACCGAACCTGGCATTATTGCGGCGGAATCGCCTAACCCTATAGTTAATCAACTGGTTATCCTACCGGATATTGAAAAACGTCTGGAAGCTTTTGTGCGTACCGGACACGGCATTGTGGTGTTTCCTGGCGGCGCGGGCACGGCCGAAGAAATTCTCTATATTCTGGGAGTGCTATTACATCCAGATAATCAGGATATGCCGTTTCCTTTGATATTTTCAGGCCCTGCCAGTTCAGCCAGTTACTTTGAGGAAATTGACAACTTTATAGCCGGTACATTAGGCAAAAAAGCCCAGCAACGCTATCAGATTATTGTTGACGATCCGGTGCAAGTTGCCCGTGAAATGCAAGAGGGGATTGCACAGGTAAGGCACTTTAGAAAACAAGCTGGCGATGCTTACTATTTTAATTGGCTATTAAAAATAGACAGTGTATTTCAGCAACCTTTTATACCGACACACGAAAATATGAAAAACCTGGCGCTGCATAAAAATCAGGAAGCGCATTTGCTGGCGGCTAATTTGCGCTGTGCGTTTTCAGGAATTGTGGCCGGTAACGTTAAAGATGCGGGTATTCGCGCTATTGAACAATACGGTCATTTTGAAATAAACGGCGATAAAGACATCATGCACTTAATGGATGCCTTGTTAGCCTCTTTTGTTAGCCAGCACCGTATGAAATTGCCCGGTAAAAAATACACGCCTTGCTATCAAGTGTTAACTTAATGGTATATGTAGAGACGCAATAGTTGCGCCTCTACATTCTATCAGCCCCGTATGCTTATTTTATTCTTTGCGCGAAAAATTAGGTTCAATAGGCTTTGCCTTTTCTTGCACACATTGATACGCAGCACTTTTAAATTTAATAATTAAAGACTGTGGATCTTCATGTTCGCCAACAAATTTTTCTGCTTCTTCATCGGTTAAAGTTTTTGAGACTTCCTTAGTAATACATTCACACTGTTCGGTGAAGCGCTTTTCATCATCTTCCTTGTTGACAGAATTTTTCAGCTCGCGTTCGACACACTGTGCAGTAAAATCGTGTTCAAACTTTAGACGCTCCACCGCTGTCACTTCGTTGTCGGGTTTGACATCAAAGGTTTCGTATTCTTTTTTAGCCGCAGGTTCAGGTGCTGAGTCGGCTGTTGCTACCGTTGTTTTGGCAGGTGCTGGCGCTTTGTCCTCTGAACAACCGCTAACACCCAGTGCTATCACCGCCCCCGTCAAGGCAACAAACAAAGATTTTTTTATAAATTTATTCATAATTTTTTTTGAATCGTAGTAATGAGATTTTTAAAATAAAGCCAATGCCTATTGTATTACAACCGGAACACGGGTACGCCATTCAATTCATAAAATAACGCCCAAGCCCACAGATCTGAAGTATTTACAGGCCTGTGCGGTAAAAACTTAACAAACATGCCTTGTCATTTATGCGATAATCCGCCGATTTAACCGTTATCGTAAGGCTTAACAAATGACAGCACTGGTTGGCATTATTATGGGCTCCACTTCTGATTGGGAGACAATGCGCTTTGCCGCAGAAACGCTGGAGCAACTGGGTATCCCACATGAGGTTGAAGTCGTTTCTGCACACCGTACACCTGATAAATTATTTCATTACGCCGAAACCGCACAACATAAGGGTTTAGAAGTGATTATTGCCGGTGCAGGGGGAGCGGCTCATTTGCCAGGCATGACTGCCGCAAAGACACTAGTGCCTGTTTTAGGCGTGCCCGTGCAATCCAAGGCGTTAAATGGCATGGACTCTTTGTTATCTATTGTACAAATGCCCGCCGGAATTCCGGTAGGTACGCTAGCCATAGGCAAGGCGGGCGCTATTAATGCCGCATTGCTGGCTAGCGCCATTATCTGCAATAAGCATGTCGAATATCGCACAGCGTTAGAAAACTTCCGTACTGTGCAAACCGAAACCGTGCTTGCCCACGCTGACCCACGGGGTGCTGTCTTATGATAGTCGGTATACTGGGAGCAGGCCAACTGGCCAGAATGATCGCTTTGGCGGGTTATCCTTTAGGGTTAAAGTTTATTTTTCTTGATCCATCAAAAGATTCTTGTGCCACAGGCTTGGGCGAGCATTTGCATGGCGCTTATGATGATCCAAAATTACTGCAACAACTGGCGCAACGCGCTGACGTTGTCACCTATGAGTTTGAAAATGTACCCGCTGATGTCGCTGCATTTCTAGCCTCGCATACGCAAGTTCACCCGTCCCCCAAAGCGTTGGCCGTAGCGCAAGATCGCTTGACCGAAAAAACCTTCTTCAACACCATCGACATTCCTACGCCGTTGTATGCGCCGGTAGACAGCCTTGAAGAACTGGAATACGTTATGCCGACTATCGGCTGGCCAGCGATTTTAAAAAGTCGTACCCAAGGCTACGACGGTAAAGGTCAATCTATGCTCAAATCAGCCACTGATTTAGCCGGTGCATGGAAGTTACTGGACGGTGTGCCTGCTATTGTTGAGGCCTTTGTGCCTTTTGATCGGGAAATTTCTATTATTGCGGCGCGTAATGCGGCTGGGGCGGTAGTTTTTTATCCGTTATCAGAAAACTTGCATCGTGGCGGTATTTTGCGCGTTGCCCAAAGCCGCGTAGGTGATCCTATGCAGCAGCAAGCCGAAACCTATGTACTGTGTTTACTGGAGGCTTTGGATTATGTCGGTGTGCTGGCGCTGGAACTGTTCGAGGTTAATGGTCACTTAATGGCCAATGAATTTGCCCCGCGTGTCCATAATTCTGGCCACTGGACAATTGAAGGCGCAGAAACCAGCCAGTTTGAAAACCATCTGCGTGCCATTCTCAACCTGCCATTAGGTTCAACGGCTGCTGTGGGAAAATCGGCAATGGTTAATTTTATTGGCGGCCTTCCAGACAGTGCAGAAATCGCCAGCATTGCGCAAGCCCATCTGCATTTGTATGACAAAGCACCTCGAAAAAGCCGCAAAGTCGCACATGCCACAGCACGTACTGAAACGCCTGAACAATTGGCCGGTATTGTTGGCCAGTTAGTGGCTCTGGCAAATAAGGTAGATAACACATAGGCGCTTCAGTGGCTGGGATCAAAATCTTTCACAAAAGAACGGATATGCACATCCTGCTGCGGATACGGAATACTGATGTTATTTTCACGCAGTGCTTTTTCAAGGCGTATATGTAAATCATGGGTGGCCGCTAAACGACTGGCCAATTCGCCGACATAAATACGAATGGAAAAATTTAACGAGCTCTCGCCAAAGCCAGTAAAAATAACACTCGGCGCGGGCTCTTTAAGTATTAATGACGTTTCCTGCGTGGTTTTCAGCAGTACGCTGTGTACTAGCTCCACATCAGACCCATAAGCAATGCTGATGGGAATAACAATACGCGTAATGGCATCGGTTAACGTCCAGTTAACCAATTGGCTGGTGATAAAGGTCTTGTTGGGCACGATGTGTTCTTTTTGATCAAAATCGATCAGCGTGGTTGCACGCATCTGAATACGGCTGACTTTACCGCTGACTGCACCAATGGTGACGGTATCGCCAACCCTTATAGGCCGTTCAAACAATAAAATAATGCCTGAGACCAAATTGGCGAAAATTTCTTGCAAGCCAAAGCCCAGGCCAACACTGAGCGCTGCCACCAACCATTGCACCTGCGACCAGCTGCCACCCAGCTCATTCGCCACCAAAATAAAACCGATAGCAAATAACACATACTTAGCCAATTGGTTGATGGCATAACGCCCACCGGCTTCAACCGATAAGCGTCTAAACAGCAAAAGCTCCATCACTCCTGAAAAGTTACGGATAGATACAACGGCAATAAACAGATATAAACCGGCAAAAAGTAGATTGGTTAAGGTGATGGCCTGGTAGCTTTCTTGATTATCTTTTTTGACAACGTGCTGCCACAGTTCGATATTATCGAGAAACGAAAATGCCGGTAGAATATTTTTCCATATCAACCAGCCGCCAGCAATCAAGCTGAAGCTGATAATAACGTGGACGATTTTTATGGTTTGGGCATTAATTTTGGGAATGTCGAGCTGCTGTTCATCAATCGGTAAAACCGGATCATCACCGCCTGTATTGATTGTCGGTACTTTGTCATGCAACGCGGCGGCGGCTTTGCGTCTTTGCCGGGCATTTTTCAAGGCCAGCTGTCGATTAACCAGCGTTAACCAGCGAATCACCAGTTCGTGAAAAATAACCAGAAAGAAGATCAACCTAAGCGTGATCACCAGCTTTTGTTGCAATTCCAAAGCACTCAGATAATAACCCGCTACAGCAAAGCCAATAATAATCAGCGGCACCAAAAAGGCGGCGGCATACCAAAGGTAACGCAACCTAGCTATCCAGCCGTCCGGTTCATTGTCGATATGGCTTTTCAATAAGCCGTTCGTCGGCCGTAGCAAGCGCACTAAAAAAATCATCAGCGCCGACAGGGTTACCAGTAATGCCAAACGCCCTAAACTATCACTGTAAGTAGAGACCTTGGCAACACCGGTAGCATTGATAATAAACACCCCAGGCACCATAACAAGCTGAAACCAGCCTAACTGTTTACGCAACAACTCCGTTGTCTGTGCTTGCCACTGAAAATGCTTACGCGCGATACCGTAAGGCGCAAACATGAGATAAAAGAATTTTATGAAAAACAACGGCAGAACTATGGCTTGCAAACCTTCACCAATCGCCCTATTAAATTCTACGGCAGGTATGGAACTGTTAATAATCCAGCCTAAATAATGGGCAAATACCGGCCACGGCAACACGACGATAAAGGTATACGCCAAGGCCTTTGTTGTGTTGTCAAAGCTATCGGTATAAATTTTTTCAACTTTGTCGGTGATGATGATTAATTGCCGTTTCGCCCAGTTGCGGCACATTTGTAGCAGCACCAGGCCGACTACGCTAATAAAACTTAAAAATGGTTGATTGAGTGCATTGATTGTGGTCTGGGCAATTAATTTTGTCCAATGCGTGGGTGATAAAAACCACCGTGTCGACTCATACAAGCCGACAACATAGCGTACATTGATGGGTTCAGAACTGGGCACCCACAGCAGGCGTTCATCCAGATAAGTCGCAAATTGATCGGCCTGGATGACCATTTGGCGGTGGGCAAAATCAAAATCACCGAGGGTGCGTAGATAAGTGGAATACGCCGTCGCCAATTTGTTCAGCAAATCTTTCTGGCTGTTCAATAACACCCGCAATTCGGCCTGAATCATCATGCGCTGATTTTTTGGCAAATCTTGGCTCACCTTCTGGTTGACAACCTCTTTCAACTCGGTATCCACATCGGCCAATTGTTTGAGCCGGTCTTCAATTTTAAACTGTTCCAAACTGGTTAACGCGGTTTCGTTTTGAATGGCATCCGATTGCAGTTCAAATTCATCTTGTGTGGTTAAGTTGCGCCGCTGTTCACGTAAAATTTTGCCTAGCGTTGGACTTAAACCTGCCAGGCGAATCTTTTTTTCTGCACTTTTAAAGTCCGCTTCGATTTCCTGGGTTTTGGTGTCAATTTTGTTTTTTTGTTCGGCATAGCGTTCGGTTTTGGCGCTGATTGCCTGTAAGTCCCGGCTGTGTTGAATATTTTGCCGCGTACTGGATTGAATCAATATATGTTTGCCTTCCGTGGCTTTTTCAGCCTGCGTCAGCGCGTTCTGCACATCTTTGGCTTCTTGCTGGCGACGCTCGGTTAAATGCGCTTCTAAAGCTTCGATTACCGGACTCAATGCTTTTTTCTGGCTATTCAGCACCTGTAACTTAACCTTCAATAATTCAATCCGGATCGGATTACTGAGTGCTTCCGCTTCCAGCATTTTTAAATCGGCGAGCCGTGCATCGCTTAAGGTTTTTGCATAGATTTGTTGCGCTTCGCTTTCTAGCTTTGATTCCAGATTATTACCGGGGATTTCCAGTTTTTTAACGGTAATGTCCAAGTCTTTTTGTGCAATAACTGTTTCTTCACGAATCAGTTGTGGCCGACCCTGCTGTACATTAAGCTCATTTTCCAGTTGTTTAATTTGCTCATCAAAGCCGCTGATCTTGCTTTTCTCAATAACCAGGCGCTGCTCCAACTCATCAATGGAAATTTTGTCAATATCTTCACTGATGGGTTTGTCCGATTTTGCTTGTAACTGCTCCAGTTCTTTTTTTACTTTCTTGATGTCTTCAGGGGCGTTTTTATTGGCTTCTTTATACTGTGTGGTGCGTGTTTTGTAATCTTCCTGTGCATCAAGATGATCTTCTGCGGCATGATAAAATTTAAGCACTTTGGTTTTTACCGCTTCATCAAAATCTTGCCGATTCTTTATGACATCAACTTTGGTGCGTAAAGCATCTTTGGTTATTTCGTAAGTGTCATTACTTTTGTTCTGGCTGGCGCTCTGGGTTAGTTCACCAGCCCAGGCACAAGCGTCTATAACACTCATCAACAGAAACAGTATGCAAAATATAAGAATACTTATACGTGGTAAATCAATAATTTTCATGCGGTAGTATTTGGAAAAAAAGAGATGGGGTTGCTGGATGAGTTTTTACGCTGTCCACGGAAAACACAAAAAACACAAAAAACACAAAATAATTCGATGTGTTGTATTCAAAGGAATATCTATCGGTTAGCCATTACTTTCATGGCTACTCACTTACACTTAGTACGGGACAAAAGCCCTCTCCAGGGGGAGAGGGTTGGGTGAGGGGAGATTTAAATCCCCCTCATCCCAGCCTTCTCCCTCAGGGAGAAGGGGAAATATCTGTCCCACGTTAATTTGGTAGCCATTTTCATTGAATATTTTCGTGCTTTTTGTGCTTTCCGTGGACAGCGCGTAGCTCAAGTACGGTATGTTTTATGTTGAAATGAGGCCTGTGAATGACAGTCTAGCATCTAATTCTTAAATCAAATTAAACGCAGGCGGTCAGAAGATTATTGTATAGTGGCCAATTTTTATGAGTACGGCGCGTGACAAAAACTGACGTTATCATCATTGGCGCGGGTGCATCAGGCTTGATGTGCGCGATTGAAGCCGGCAAACGTGGCCGAAAGGTGCTGGTTTTGGATCATGCCAATAAAGCGGGAAAAAAAATCTTGATGTCCGGTGGTGGTCGCTGCAATTTTACCAATTACAGCATCGAACCTGATAATTTTATCTCCCATAACCCGCATTTTTGTATATCCGCGTTAAACCGCTATACGCAATGGGATTTTCTGGCCTTGATTGATCGCTACCAGATTCCCTTTCATGAACGCGAACATGGCCAGTTATTTTGCAACGACAGCGCCAAAGATATTCTTAACATGCTATTAACCGAATGCCATAACGCTGGCGTGGTGATACAGTTAAATACCGACATTACCGATATTGAGCGTATCGGTGATTCTTTCATACTGGCGAGCAATCAAGGCCGCTATTCCTGTGCATCTTTAGTGGTGGCAACGGGCGGCTTATCGATACCTAAAATGGGGGCAACTGCGTTCGGTTATAAAATTGCTGAGCAATTTGGCATTAAAGTCTGGCCAACCCGCGCCGGACTGGTGCCGTTTACCTTGCAACCGGATGATAAGGACACATTTTCAGCGTTATCGGGTATCGCCATACCGTGTGTGGTCAGTAATGCACGGCAAAGATTTCGTGAAAACATGTTATTCACCCACCGTGGCTTAAGTGGCCCGGCCATTTTGCAATTGTCATCCTATTGGCAATCGGGTGAAGCGGTTACGATTGATTTATTGCCGGATACCGATCTGGCACAGGTGTTAAAAACCAAACGCCAGCAAAAAGTCAAGAATACCCTGAAAACCATTTTGGATAGCTATTTACCGAAACGGCTGATTGGTTGTTTGTGCGCAGAAGAACTGCTAGCACTGTCTTTGCAAGATTGTTCCGATAAATACATTGCTTTGGTCGCGGCACAGTTGCATCAATGGATGATTAAACCCAACGGTACGGAGGGTTATCGTACCGCCGAAGTGACGCTGGGTGGTGTGGATTGTGATGCCATTTCTTCCAAAACGATGGCCAGTAAAGCGGTGCCGAATCTTTATTTTGTCGGCGAAGTGCTGGATGTTACGGGTTGGCTAGGTGGCTACAATTTTCAGTGGGCGTGGTCATCGGCGTGGTGTGCGGGGCAGTATGTTTAGTGACGATTGCCACCTTGACAATAAATAACACACCGCTTACATTTAGCCAATATTAGCTAACCAATCAGATGCCTACTATGCAAATCAATATGCTTGAAGCCAAAAACCGTTTATCTTCGCTTATCGTTGCCGCCGAGCGCGATGAAGAAGTCATCATTGCCCGCAATGGTATACCTGTTGCAAAAATTATTAAGTACACGCCCCCCAAAGTTTCGCCTCCCGGTGCTTGGAAAAACCAAATTGCCTACGCTAGCGATTGGAATGCTGCTGAAATCAACAGCGAAATAGAACAGCTGTTTGCCGGTATGGATAATGCGTCTGCTACTTGATACCTGTATTGTTTATGACTGGCTGATGGGCGAAATTAAAAATCGCCCGATTATTGAACGTATTCAGGCTGAAGGCGCATTGGTTAGTGCAGTGTCGGTATGGGAAATGGCGATAAAAAACGGCTTGGGAAAGATGCCTTTGCCTTCGTCCAACATGTAACAACTCATTACCCACAGGTAACCGTCGCCCGAATCAAATCAGGTAACGGGGGAATTG
>NZ_FUKJ01000120.1 GCF_900163745.1 Crenothrix polyspora | reverse complement strand
GGGCAAGGAAGACCCTCAATTGCAAATCCGACCGGAGAAATACCGGGGACAACGTCTTACTATGGCGGCAGACGTGCCAGTATAAATGCACGTCAACCCCTGTTTGATGCACAGGCGTATTTGTTGATGAAAGGTCAGGAAGCACAAACTTCGCAGAAAGCGGAAGAGTTACAGGCAGCCCATCAACAGTTGATAGTCGATCTTGTTGAACGCTATATTGATGCTTTGGATGCCAGTGACAAGCGCGAAATCATTGCTACTGAACTGGACTCTACCGAGAAACAGCTCGCCCGCGTAGAGAGCTTGCAATCACGACAACTAGCGTTGATTACTGATCTTTATGAAATACAGGCACGTACCGAAACCTTACGTACTCAGTTAATCGACAGTGATAATGATGCCAATATTGCTTTGGAAAAATTGCGTGAATTAACCGGTGATGCCGTTAAAAACGTTCAACCGGTTCGTCTAAACTTTAATCAGAAGCCTCCAGAAAGTAATGTTGCAACCTGGGTAGATGATGCGGGAAAACTCAACCCTGAATTAAAAGCACTCAATCATGCTGTCGATTCGGCTAGGCGCAGCATTACCGGCTATCAGGCTGGACATTTGCCGCGTGTTGAATTACAAGTGAGCGGTATCTATACCAATACGTCTATCAATGGCCAACCCTCCCAACTGCCCTACGAAGTCGGTACATTGGGGGTCGAGGCAACCATTCCGCTTTATCAGGGCGGCATTACCAGTGCCAAAGTGAGAGAGGCGCAAGGGCGCAAAGGACTTAACGAAGCCAGACGTGAACAAAAACTGCGCGAACTGGAACAAAAAACCCGTGCCGCTTACCTGGATATGACTTCTTCGCCAGCCCGTAGCCTAGCCACTGACCGCCAGCTAGAGGCTAGCGAGAAATCCAGGGATGCGATGATAGAAGGCTATGAGTTAGGCGTAGTGACCATCGTTGATCTTCTGAATGCAGAAAAACAGCTTTCCGAATCCCGTAGCAAACAGCGCCAGGCACGTTATCGATATATTAAGGCATACAGCATGTTGTATTATCAGGCAGGGCGGCTACTTGCGGATGAGGTCATCAAGCTGAACAGTTGGCTAGTGGCAGGCCC
The DNA here is from genome assembly GCF_900163745.1 of Crenothrix polyspora. GTDB lineage: Bacteria > Pseudomonadota > Gammaproteobacteria > Methylococcales > Methylomonadaceae > Crenothrix > Crenothrix polyspora_B. Next base: position 1,312 of record NZ_FUKJ01000120.1, on the reverse strand, counting down.
TGCTACTGGAAAAGTCGACATTGCCAAAGAAACCGAAGCACCTACTCAGCGCAGTAAATCTCTTAGCCATTGACTGCTGAGACTGCCGTTTAAACCCACTAGCGTTGATGTAATCAGGATAAGCCACTTTAAAACAGGCGATGCGACACCGACTTGTTCCAGTAAATCAAACACACTGTTCAAGTCTATGGACAAGACGCTGTGATTAAAAAAACTGGCTACCATCAGCGCAATATTAAAACTGGCTAAAATTCCGCCTAATACACTGTGAATAAATCCCAGTGCAATAGCAAAGGTTATAAAGTATACGATTAAAAACAGTGTGTGATTCTCTGGAATCAAGAAAAACTTTAGTGTAAAAAACATCACCAGAGGTATGACAATAACATCAGCATTCAACGTGAAAGCGGATGAAAAAGTGGAGCCATGCAATACTTTAAAGATAATGGGCAGCAAGGCGGGCGACGCAAACAAAAGCACTTTAAATGAATGGTGATTTTCCAGTAAATGGGCTATTTTTATCGTTTTTTCCATGTTTACTATACTTAAACCCATAGCGAAAGAAGCAAAAATAAACACGGTAATTTGAGCGTTCTTTATAAAAGAGTGGCTGTTGATAGTTTGATATCTAGTCACTAAATTCCAGATAATAAACGAACCGAGAACGAGCGTTACTATTGATTCTGTCATAATTTTAATCTCACCGTGATAACCTTTTTTCTATGATGCGATCCAATCGCAAAACAAGCTGAAGTCAATCGAAATAACTGGGGTGGATGAACGTGCTTAACTCACACGTCTCCTTGATATGCTTAATAATAGTTTTTTTATTGCGCTTGTGTGATTCGGATTTTAAATATTGTGATCTGTTTCACGTATTTGAAATTAATATTTAATGTTATACAGTAAATCAAAAAATCCATAACTTACGAGGCAAAAAATGTAAATATTCGCACCATCCCTAGATAAAATTAGCGATATAACTGTCTAAGCGGCATCGAGCCAAACAATAGCAGTCTTTTATGATACTTACAGGTGAATACATATCGGCCGGTGAAGCCAAACGGAAACCGCCTTTTGCACAACGGCAGGTCACGCTGAGCTTCCAGGACTATATCCAGCTCGAAGCAGACAAAAATTATTGGCATGCACAGTTCCAGCACGCGCAGGCCAAAATAAACGAACTCAAGAGTCGGGTTGCCGACCTGGAGGCACAAGTGGACGACCTAACCCACCGGCTGTATGGCAACCACAGTGAAAAAGGCCAGACACATTCCGAATCCCAACTACCTGCGCGTAAAAAAAAGAAACG
>NZ_FUKJ01000123.1 GCF_900163745.1 Crenothrix polyspora | reverse complement strand
ACCGCATATTGCAAAACGCTGAGCGAATTAAAATCGGTCTCTATCATTTGATTGGCGATATTGCGGTGTATAAATATTTCTCCGGGTTCAGCATTGACGATGATTTCGGCAGGTACGCGGCTGTCTGAACAGCCTATCCAGAGGAATTCAGGCCTTTGTGCTTTTGCCGACTGTTCAAAAAAACCAGGGTCTACCCGTTTTTTTTCTTTCGCCCAGGCTTTATTTTCCAATAATAATTTTTCAAACGATTGCATATTATGTTCGCTCCATGATTCAAATGGCTTGATTTATTTTGAGTAATTTCTTTCAGGCTGATGACTTTGATCAAAACCTTACAGCGTTTTCATATCCAGTGATAACATTAATTTTTAGCGGCGGAGTACAAACCTAGGTTTGTACTCCATCGAATATAGCTAATCGATACTGAAAACGCTGTAATACCGTTTAATATGGGTTTAGTGTATGCACACAACCTTTCAACAACCTTTCAATGCCACTTGAGCAGATAAATGAACATTTTGCTAGTAGAAGACGATGCCGTATTAGCGGATGGCTTGGTATATACCTTAAGCAAAAGTGGCTATTCGGTAACGTGTGCAACAACCGGCGTTTACGCCGAGCATCTGATGCTGGCACAAGACTTCGATTTGATTGTGCTCGACTTGGGCTTGCCAGATATGGACGGGTTAACGTTATTGCGGCAATTGCGGCGGCGTAAAGTGTCTATGCCAATATTGATTTTAACGGCACGCGATGGTATCAACGACAGAATACAAGGCATTGAGCAGGGAGCCGATGATTATATGACCAAGCCCTTTGAGCTTCGGGAATTGGAAGCCAGAATCCACGCGCTGATCAGACGCTGCTACGCGGGCTTTCATAATGATATTGTGATTGGCCGCCTGGCTCTTAATACCCGTGACCATCAGATTCTGGCCGATGGTCAGGATATGATGCTATCGCCGCGCGAGTACGCCGTGTTGGAAATACTGTTGCTCCAGGCCGGGAAAGTTGTTTGTAAAGAACGATTGGCACAGCGTTTATCGACGGAAGGTGATGCTCTCGCCGACAATGCCATTGAGGTATACATCCATCGGGTCAGAAAACGCATAGAACCTTATGGTGCTGTCATAAGAACCTTGCGTGGACTGGGCTATTTATTGGAGACCGCCGATGCTTAAAAGCAGGAGCCTTAAAACCGGCATTCTGTTTCGCCTGATTATACCGCTGATTTTTTTTATTTCGCTGGAGTCTGTTTTATCCTATTTTGTTACTCTGCATTATGTGGATAAAACCTATGACGGCTGGTTACTGGACTCGGCACGTTCTTTAGCACAGGAAATTAAGGTTAAGGATGCCGATATACTGGTTGAGCTACCGCCCGCAGCACTGGAGATCATCAAATGGGACGATCTGGATAAGACGTATTTCAAAATCAGCTCAAGAGCAAAAGGCTTGCTGGCTGGAGATGCGCTAGTACCTGATGCTGTAGAGCCGGTAGACGGGTCGCGCCCGTTTTTTTTTAAGGCCGACATTAATGGCGAACCGGTACGTGTGGTGTCCATGCAGGTGCTGAGAAAGGAAACCCAGGACAAGCTTTTTGTTCATGTGGCGGAAACCCTGAATAAACGCCAGCAAATGATGATCGATATTATTTTGGCTGATTTGATACCACAAATTATTTTGGTTATTATTGCCAGTCTTTATTTGTTGATAGGTCTCAAACGCGGCTTACAGCCTCTGCATGTGTTGGCTGATAAAATCACACAACGATCCCCGCGCGACTTAAGCCCTATTCAGGAAGCCCATGTTTTTCTGGAAGTTCGCGCACTTACCGATACCATTAATGGCCTGTTTGAGCGGTTGACTATTGCTATTGATGCCCAGCAACAATTTATTGCCAATGCGGCACATCAATTACGTACCCCTTTAGCTGGCTTGGTTGTGCAGGCAGAGCGGGCGTTACGTGAACAAGATTTGTCGTCAATGAAGCCAGCCCTGTTGCAAATGCAAAATTCAGCGGATCGTTTATCGCACACGGTTACCCAGTTACTGGTGCTGGCAAAATCAGGACCTATTGATGGCATGAATGAATTAAAGGCGGTCAATCTTTATGGTGTAGTTAAGGCCGTCTGCATCGATTGGGTTCCCAAAGCTTTACAACGTCGAATAGAGTTAAGTTTGGAATCTAGCGAACAATCGATTTTTATTCTTGGTGATGGGGTTTTGTTAGGGGAGTTACTGACTAATCTTCTGGATAATGCCATTACCTACGGACATATTGGCGGCAATATTGTTGTCAAACTTAATCATTGGCCTAAGCCCAGTTTAACGGTTGAAGATGACGGCCCCGGCATTCCGGACACTGAAAAAAATAAAATTTTTGAGCGTTTTTACCGTATGCCGAACAGTCCTGGTAATGGCTGTGGATTAGGTTTGGCAATCGTTAAAGAAATTGTCGATTTGCACAAGGCGCATCTGGCGTTGAGCAATACGGTTACAGGTGGAACACGTATTGTGGTGGTATTTGATGAAAAAATGGAACAATAAACGAGGTAGGTTGTGGCGATGCGCGTCTAAATTTCCGTACTTTTGATGACACCTGTTTGTATCTGATAATATTGAATGACTGCCACTTATTGTTCGTGTTTTTCGTGGACAAATAACATCAGATCTTAGAAGCTGTCTGGCAAAACATTAAACACATTTTGCAAGTGTTATTTTCAACATGGCAATCCGA
>NZ_FUKJ01000125.1 GCF_900163745.1 Crenothrix polyspora | reverse complement strand
TTTGTATATGAATATCACAACACCTGAGAAATATTTGTCAAACTGTTAACTGGAAAATGAAGGGAGCCTTAAACCCCAGTCATTTTATTTTTTACCCATGTCGCCATAGCCTGGCTCCCACAGAATTTTACCGGCGGGTGGATGCAGGGTATCGCTACCGCCGCCTAAACCAACCAGGTTACTGCTGGTTTGGTAAACTCCTCCAATATCATTGACTTGCACGCCGACTATACTGCTGGCTTCAATATCTTTTTCCATAGCCGCTGTCTGTGAGCCTTTGTTACACAGCCTACTGGCGGTGGGGCGTACGACAAAGTAAGCCGAATCGGTTTTAAGCGTTTTGTAGGTAAAATGTGGGAACGCTGCGCCCAAATCCGATTCATACCACGCCCCCATACATTCATGTGAACCGCTAAATTTTACTTCGTTGGCATTGTACACGGTGTAATTTAGATTGGTGATGTGGGCATCGCCGTCTTGTGTTAACTCGTCATGGCAATTAGCAATACTGATTTGGGTTCTGGTTTTTTCGTTTCCGATGGTCTTTCTTGCAGGCATAAATTGTCCCACTAATGCACTTGGGCACAGGTCGTATTCTTTGCCGTCCAAATCAAGTTGTCCCGGAGTAGGCAACGGTCTGCTGGTATGTTTGATGTCGTTGCTGCCTTTATAATAGGCTTGAAACGCCCAGGCATTGTACTCATGGGCTTGACCTGCGGCGGTTGGAACTGCGGCGGCGCTATCGGGTGCGAAGGTCACAATCGTTGCTTTACCCATCAAATGGTTGTGATGAATTTCTTTAGTACCAATATTATTAATTGCCCAGCATCTTAACTCGCCAGCATTGGCCTGTGTGCCATCCTGGAAGTTGTTAAATTGCGGGACGTTTTTAGTGCTGCTTAGGTTACTAAAGCCCAGCGTGACAGTATTTTCCATGTCTGATAAATCGCCCGCCCAGAAGCTTGCCGGTTGGTTTTTGGTTAGTTTTAAAGAAAAAGCCATGTAATGATTGTTTCTTATTGCGGCGCGTGCCGCTTTAGCTTTGTTGTTGGGGGCAGCGTTACCGCCAAGACCGACAGACCCCGCTTTGCCATGCTGTTCTGTGGTGTTCCAGTAACATTGCAAAATAACAGGTTTAGACGAGTCGTTAGTGATGTTGATGTAAGTATCGCTAAAGCCTGATGCGCCGTTGGATGGTGCCAATGCTTCAACACGCGGAAAGACTAGCAAGCTACCTTTTTGCGTAGCACCGCCCAATCTGCTGGCAGCGAAAGCTGAAGTGCCAATAGAAAGGCTTATAACAGCAAAAGCCAACAGTTTCGTGTTCATCAAAGTTATGCGTATTAAGGTGGGTAATACCTTCAATAGAGCAATAATTGAGCCATAAATTTTTAGTTATTAAAAATCAATATGTTGGTTGATTTTGTAGCAATGTCTTTTTTATAGCGGTGTGTAATTTGAAAATTAATTCGACAGAACTGGAATAGAAAATGAATATGAAATTCCTTGGCGAGCCTGTAACGTCTCGATTCTATTTTTTAAGGCGAGCCTGATAGATTGTAAAGTAAATCTACATGCCTTATGTTAGATGATGAGTAACGATAAGGTTTGATGATTTAGGTTATAAGTGATGGCGGGTTTGGTTATCACTGAAATGCTAACAAAAAAGGGGTAAAAACTACGGTTTTTGCCCCTTTTTATTGTGATCCCCCACCGCATTAACGGCAGGGGTTAGCGACCTTGTCTTAAATTAACCGCACTAAGACGTTAAGTGGTCTTATTTTTTACCATAATCTGCACCGCTGTCATCCCACAAAATTTGGCCTTTACCGACGGGTTCAGTCGTATAAGTGGTGCCGCTGCCCAAATTAACCAGGTTGCTGCTGGATTGGTATGCGCCACCAACATCGTTGACTTGAACGCCGACTACGCTGTCAACGCCGATGTCACCTTCCATTGCGGCTTTTTGGCTGCCTTGGTTACACAGTCTGCTAGCCGTTGGTGTTGCACGGAAGTAAGCGGTGTCGGTTTTAAGGGTTTTATATTGAAAGTGCGGAAACGCTGAACCCAGGTCTGACTCATACCATGCACCCATACATTCATGAGCGCCGGTGTATGACACTTCGTTGGCATTCCAAACTTTATAAGTCAGCTTGGTGATGTGGGAATCAGCGTCTTGTCTTAAGTCTTCATGGCAGTTGGCCACGCTGATTTGGGTTCTGTTGATACCGGCAAGAGCTCCAGCTACAGGGTGGTAAGTGGGGATGAATTGTCCAACTAATGCGCTCGCGCACTGGTCGTACTCTTTGCCATCCAGATCAAGTTTGAACGGGGTAGGCAGTGGTCTACCGGTGTAGTTAATGCTGTTAGAGTCCCAGCGTTGTGCTTTTTCGTAGAAATGTGCCTGGAAAGCTGAGGCATTGTATTCATGCGCTTGGCCTCTGGCGGCATTTTCATTGTTTGCAAAGCTGACAATCGTGGCTTTACCGATTAAGTGATTGTGATGAACTTCGGCGTTGCTCTTGCTGTTAACCGCCCAACATTTCAATTCACCCGCGTTAGATGAGGTTCCGTCCTGGAAAAAGTTGAATTGCGGCGCACTAACATTAGTGGTCAAGAAGTTGAAAAACCCTGTGTTACCAAGACTCCCTGCCCAGAAACTAACCGGTTGATTTTTGGTTAAGGTAAAACCAAAATCCATATAGTGGTTGTTTCTTATGGCGGTGCGTGCTTTAGCAGCGTAAAGGTTGGGAGCAGCATTACCACCATTGTAGTTGTAAGGATTGCCTTCAGTGGTTCCCCAGTAGCATTTTAGATTGACTGGTGTCGAAGAGTCGTTAGTGATTTGAATTAAGGTATCGCTTGTCGCACCATGACGATTCCACGTAGATTCTAGTGCTTCAACGCGTGGGAATATTAATAAACTACCTTTTTGGGTAGCGCTACCTAAGTTGGTTGCTGCGAAGACAGAGGTGCTGACAGCAGCAGAGGCTACAGCAATAGCTGCAACTAAAATTTTCTTGTTCATAATGATTCTCCAAATAAAAAAAATGTAATTCCCTAAGTTAATGCTCAATTTCGACGATTACGCGGTAGGTTGTTCGCTCTGTTTGGTTAGAGTCCAATACGGCGTATTCGTTATCATCTTGTTACCTAAATGAGACACCGTATGAGGTTGATTTCAACGAGGCTCACAATAGATAAAGCAATCACCGTGCCAAAAAAATTTAATGCAATTAAATCAATAAGTTGATTTAATTTATTGCACTATTTTTTTAATAGGAAGCGTGAAACCTGAAAATTAATTCGACATGAACTGGGGTAGGAGATGAATATAGGCGCTTTCAGCGAGTCTGTAGTGTACAAATTCGATTTTCTAAGGTGGATTTGATCGATTTAATACCTTTGCTAATTTGGGTTTTTGATTCATTTTAATGAAAATTAAATAAAATTAGCACTGTTAAATCAATGGCTTGCAAGCGTCTAAACTCAGTTGTTAACTGACTTTAGACGTTTGGTGCAGGTATTTGGCGATTGTAAAGTAAAATGTACAGGGTGTTGCGGGGTTATGAGTCATGATAAAGCTTGGCTCATTTGAGGGTAATGACCAGGCGTGGTGACAGGGTTGGATCACGTTTTTTTGCTGCGCCTTCTTTTGAATAGTAGGCTGCCTGACCGGTTTCAGGGAAGGTTTTTTTGATAATCCAGCGATGATTACCCGCCTTGAGATCGTCGGTGACTGTCCAGCGAACCTTACCCGTCATGTTGTTGGTTTGTACCACAGGTACACCAGAACCCTGACCCCATTTTTTAGGGCTGGCAAGTCCACCAGACCAGGATGATGTGCAATCGAGACGGTTATTGATAATACTTTTGTCGGCTGGACAGTTCCAGGTAACGCCGGGTGTTTTACTGAAGATGCGCCAAGGCCACAGGTTTAAATTGTAGCCGCCGCCTCGGCCTTCGGCAAAATCTGTGCGTAGCGGGTGAATGTCGATAGGTCTTCCATACATGCCCCATTGATTATCGCTGTCGGCCAGGGTCAATTCTAAAATGGCAGATTTTATTTTTTTAACATCAATCGTGCCAAGATCAAAGCCAAGTAAGGTGCGGATTTCGTTATTGAGGCCGCCGCCGATTTTTAGGCGCTCATGGCTACCATTATTGGTATTGGCATACGCTTGGCTGACAAAGCTGTCCTTGTTTGTGTAAACCGTTATTTTTTTGTTTTTAGAAATGGTACATTGCGCCTTACTGAGGATCTTGCGTGCGCAAAAAGCTTTGCGTAAAGCCGTTTCGTGAGTGCCGCCCAATAATTCGGCATCGACCGAGAGCATTTCCAGCGCAGCCATAGACATGGAAGCATTTACAGGGAGCGCATGATGGTGTTCAAGAATAATCTGATTGGCGATAGTAGAGCCTAATGCGGCACGTATATTCCATAAAGCCCGTGACCAGATAGCCGAATCATCGTATTTTTCACCGACTAAATCAGGGTATATCTTGTTGCCGTCAACGCGCCGTAAGCAGGCGGGTATGGTTTTGCTATAGGCGCTACCATCCCATTCGCCTACACAGGCGGCGTGTTTGTTTTGATACGCCAAATTACCTTGGCTGGCATGAAAATCAGCCGCAATATAATCAGAAAAGCCTTCACCCATGGCACGCATTTCACAGTCATCACCGGAGTCACAGCCGCCATCGGGATTTTGTGCCTCCTGGATGGCATGGCCATATTCATGCAGGATAATGTCGGCATCTTCGGCGTCATCAACACCACCATCACCAAAATGCAGCGTATCATCAAAGGGTCGGTAAAAAGACAGGTCATTTCTATACCAGTGGGCACTAGCTTGTATCGGAAACTGGTGAATGCCATTGGGTATAGCGTTGTTGTCATTAAAACCCAAGGCTTGCAGATAGCGCTGATAGCTATCTATGGTGTGATATACCATAACCTGTTCAAAGCGATAGTCGTCACGATTATAAAAGTATTTTCGATTGGCTTGCCTAGCGCCTGGGTATTGCGATGGGGAGTAATTTCTATTATTAAGCGATGCGACATCAACAAACTGGCCTTTCAGTAAAAAATTGTCGCTTTTACTTTCGCTCAGTCCACGCAGGGTAACGTTGATTAATTGTGATGTTGGCAGTGGACTAATGGCATTATCTTGATCAGTGAGTGAGGTTATGCCTGAACTTTGCACCGGATTAGGCTGAAATACCCAGCCTTGGCCACGTTGAAAAAATTGAATGCGGTTTTGTTTTAAAAGAATATCGCCATTTGCAGCGTCGATAATCATCCGAAAGTCCCCTAATGGATTTTCGCCTACAATTAACATCTTCCAAGCTAGATTAAGTGAGCCATCAGGGTTTGGATACCAGATTTTTTCGGCATGCTCGTGTATTGTCAAATCTGCTTTGCCTTGAGCGTTTTTTACAAGAGACTGGAGTGCGATTTGCTCAGCTTGATTCTGGCTGATGGTGGCTTTGGTGGCGAGCGATTTCTTTGGTTGGGGCTTTTTTAGGTTTTGAGGGGTATTATCCTGACTGTGTACGCGTCGGATATGACCGGTTTTATCCTGGCGAACAGAAATGATGCCGTTGTAAACCGGATAGCCGTTGATGATTTTTTGGAAGCGTGCGTATTGGCCTTGTAAGCTTTTTTTACGGCCAAGCAGTTTCAGCTCAAAGTGATTTTTGGGCAGGTTTAAGTCATCGGCATGGTCAGCGATGAATTGGCGTGTACTGGCTTCGGTATCCTTGGGATTGGTAGCGGTGTTGCAGTTAATCAGGCTGATAACTTTGCTGGCAAGGTGCGAGGGTTTGCACACAGCATTTTGCCCTGCACTGAGCACACAGAATGGTAGGGCAAATAAGGCTGTAGTTAAGCTGATGAGGCGGATAGTGCTGACGGGGTATTGGCGGCGCATACAACATTACCTGCTGTTAAGTTTTGGTATTTTGGGCTTGTGATTTCTGACAAATAATTTGCCCGGTAGAGACGAAAAATTTTGCGTTTCTACATTGATTCCCCGATGGGATGCTGTTTTTTAGTGTATGATTTTGTAACTACTTAGTGGATGGTAAGTATTCACCTCCCCCTTTGAAAAAGGGGGATTGAGGGGGATTTATTTAAAAAATCTCCCCTAACCCCTCTTTTTCAAAGAGGGGAACTGAATGATTACAGTGGATGTTGCAACAAAGTCCACGGAAACCAAAAGTAGGCGCTTTTAAGCGGCACAAAAACACAAAAGGTTTTCGGTAATACTTCTTTTTGCGACAAAACACCCACATTTTTCCGTGTTTTTTGTGCTTTCCGTGGACAAATAAGAAAGTTACATTATTTTTCATAAATCGCCTAAGACGGGGCAGTTTTCAGGGATTAACCTTACTTACTGCCCTGCGTCTTAAGTGTGTAGCGGTATTTTTGAAATATTAAAAGCAACACATTGCTTTGTTAAAGTGGTTTGCTACCTAAAGACTCGCTTAGCCAGACTTGCAGATGCGGTAGTTTAGTCTCTTTGTGTCTGTTTCCTTTTCTTACTTGAGTAGAACTGGTTGTAACAGTGTTGGTTGATGTACTTCCACTAGCCACAACAATATCCAAACGCTTGTCACCATTTATATCTGCCAAGGTAATTCCCCAGATTTCTTCCATGCCATCGACAGGTAATTGAGTGCCTTGCTCATAGTGCCAATTGCCCTTGCCATCACCTAACACGATTTGTATGCCAGCAGGATTATCAAAGTTGGTGGATGAGAGTCTTCCGCCAATGACGGCATCGGTATGGCCATCACCGTCCAGATCACCCAATGCGATTGCCATTGCACCCTCTTTTATTTGCGGCAGCATATCAGTAGGGCCTTGCCAGGAGCCATCGGCATTTTGCAAATAGGCTTCTGCACCATTAAGGTTATTGGCTGCGGCCAAATCTTGACGGCCATCGCCATTGATGTCAGCGACAGACAGTCTTCGGTAAATGCCGCCCATGCTGGTAACGGTCAAGCCTTTGGCTTTAGATTGCCAATGCCCCTTACCATCGCCCAGCCAGATATGGGGGCCAGAATAGTAGTTTGCCACCACATCCAGATGTTTGTCATTGTTCATGTCATGCAGTTGTACGTCAAAAGACCAGCCCGCATGAAACTCTTCATCTCCAGGATCTTCTGCGCTGGGTAAACCATCGGCTTTGCTTTCGCGCCATTTTTTGCCTGAACCATCGCCCAAATAGACAGTAAAGCCGCCTTCATCAGAACCGGTGGCAATAATATCCAAAAAACCATCTTCGTTGACATCACCCAGCGCCAGTTCCTCAGCGCCATTGAGGGTATTCATTTCAGGCGACAGCTTTTCCTTTTTTTGCGCCAGGGCTGAATTCAATCCTTCGGTAGTGGCTTGCCAGGTAGTATTGTCGCGGCCTAAATACACAAAGACCCCACCGCAATGGTCGGCAACCGCCATGTCCAGTTTGCCGTCTTTGTTGATGTCACCCAGTTCTAGCCCACCGCCACAGGATGTGGGCATGTCCAGGCCTTGTGAAGCATCTGTCCAGGTTCCCTGTTTGTCGCCTAACCACACCCGTGCGCCATGTTCCAGGCGTGGGTGAGCTGCCAAGTCCAACAAGCCATCTTGATTGATGTCAATCAGCGTTGGTGTACTTTTCCAGCGGCTACTGTCGGGAAGGCCTTGATTTGCCAGGCGGTATAGAACCCGGTTGGAAGGTGCAACTGGTTGGGCGATTTGATTTGTTTCCTGCGTGGCTACCTGATTTTGCTGGGTGCTGCAACCAGCGGCCAGGAAAGCGATGGCACTGTAGAGATAAATCAATCTCATGGTTTTGCTCCTGCGGGTTTTGCCTGTGCTGGCGCTGGGTTTGCAGCGCCTGAAGGCAGTGGTATATCAAAATACCATTCGCCATTTTGGTTGATCCAGTTTTCTACTAAATTCTGTTCTTGTGCTTCCAGTTTAGATACCGCCGGATCGTTGGGTTTGAGTGTAAAAGTAATCTTAACTACGCCCAGATCTTTTTTAACTTGCGCCACTTCAGCCCAGTCGATATGGCTAGACGGGTAGAGGTATTGTGCCTTCTTTTTCAGGAAACTCTCAATAGGCACGATGGCTTGATAAGCCGGTGACAAAAAGCCATAAAAACTTTTCCAGTCTTGTGCGGTTTTAAATTCCCAGGCGGCTTTGGCACGCTTGGCCAAGGCGGTTTCTTCGTTGACTAGGCGTAGTTTAGGCGGCAGGTTAGGGGATTGCTGACGCTCGGCTTCGGCAGCAGGATGCCAGGTATCGGTTTTTTGCCAGAGTTGCCAGATTTGGATATGGTGTCCTGGTGCATTCGGGTAAAGTAATAATTTGGCATTAAAACCCATGTTAACCCAGGCCATATCGCCGGCAATTTCCATGTCCTTGACTTGTGGGTCGCTGTATTCAAAAGCGCCGGTTTTGGTTTGTGATTCAATGTATTTGGCGCGTGTCGTGCTGGCTTGTTCTTTAGCGGTGAGCATATCGTAAACAGCGCCCCAGTCGCGTTTGGCCTGCGCCGCCCAATAGTGCTGGATTTGTCCATCCAGTTGAGGGTCTTTGTCTATTGCCCATAGTGGGGTGCTTGCTATTAGGCTAGCCGCTATGAGAAGCCTTAGCCCTTTTTTGAGTTTCATTACTTTCATTGATGTTTATCCTGATTGTTTGTAAAGTATCATTGTTACGTGCTGTGTCCTATTATAGGCCATGCCGTGGTGTTTTATAACGGGCTATCCACTTAAGGCGGCACATCCGTTTGTCCTGAGCTTGTCGAAGGGCTTGTGGCTCATGGTTCGACAAGCTCACCATTTATGCCCTATGGGTACGAACGGCTAAACCTGGAACTCTCCCGTCTTAAGTGGGGGTAGCGCAATGTTCAATGTTAGGCGGCGATTTCAATATATTGAACGGTACTTGTTGGTAGCGGGATAGACAAACCATCTTCAACCATTCCTTCGATATGAAATTCAATTGCTTCACGAATTTCTCGCTCTGTTTCCTCAATTGTATGGCCAGTGGCAACGCAGCCTGGCAAATCTGGCACATAAGCCGAGTAATTATTTACCGCTTTTTCGACAACGATTGCGTAACGCATTGGTTACTCCTTTAGTTTTGCTTGTTTGAGTATGCTATTCAAAGTGCCGAGCGCTAAATCATCACTAAGTTTCCCGGGGACTGTCACACGACCACTTTTGATTGGGTGCTTGAATTGGCGATGGCTTCCTCGCATTGTAGCAAGATACCAACCATCTTTTTTCAGCATGATTAAAACGTCATTTACTTTCATGCGAATAGAATAACAGATTACAACGACCTTTCCAAAAAACGCCTAACTGATGTTACGTACTGTTCATGGCTACCCACTTTTATATCTTGATTCTGGTTCTTTTAAGTTCCAGAATCAAGATATAAAGTTGGTAGTCGTTTTGCCACTAACAAAAAAGGGGCAAAAACCGTAGCTTTTGCCCCCTTATTGTGTCTCCACCGCATTACTAAGTGGTGGAGACTCTGTTAAACGCGTCTTAAATTTACCGCATTAAGACGGGTTAAGCAGATTTATTTTTTACCAAACTCTGTATCGATGTCAGACCACAAGATTTGGCCTTTACCGACTGCTTCAGTAGTATATGTAGTACCACTACCCAAGTTAACCAGGTTGCTGCTGGATTGGTATGCGCCACCGATGTCGTTGACTTGAACGCCGACTACGCTGCTGACTTCGATATCAGTTTCCATTGCTGCTTTTTGGCTGCCTTGGTTACACAGTTTGCTTGCCGTTGGTGTAGCACGGAAGTAAGCAGTGTCGGTTTTAAGGGTTTTATATTGAAAGTGTGGAAACGCTACACCGAGGTCTGATTCATACCATGCACCCATACATTCATGAGCACCGGTGTAGGACACTTCGTTGGCATTCCAGATTTTATAGGTCAGTTTGGTGATGTGAGCATCCCAATCTTGTCTTAAGTCTTCATGGCAGTTAGCAACGCTGACTTGGGTTCTGTTAACACCTAGAGCGACAGGATGGTAAGTTGGGATAAATTGGCCCACTAATGCGCTAGCGCACTGGTCATACTCTTTGCCATCCAGATCAAGTCTGAACGGAGTAGGTAGCGCTTTGCCGGTGTAGTTAATGCTGTTAGGTTCATATTGTTTTTTCTTGTCGCCCCAGTAATGCGCCTGGAAAGCCATAGCATTGTACTCATGCGCCTGGCCTTGGGCAGCATTTTGATTGTCTGCAAAGCTGACAATAGTGGCTTTACCGGTTAAGTGATTGTGATGAATTTCACCGTTGCTTTTAGCGTTAACTGCCCAGCATTTTAATTCGCCGGCGTTAGACGAGGTTCCGTCTTGGAAAAAGCTAAATTGTGGTACCTTAACGTTGGTGGTCAAAAAGCTGAAAAAACCGGTGTTGCCGATGTCGCCAGCCCAGAAACTAACAGGCTGATTTTTGGTCACTGTGAAGCCAAAATCCTGAGCGTGGTTTTCTCTTATTAATATGCGAGCAGCAGCAGCACCTGGGTTATTAGCCGCATTGCCACCCAGAGCGTTATAAGGGTTGCCTTCAGTGGTTGCCCAGTAGCATTTCAGGTCAACGGGTTTTGAAGAGTCGTTAGTAATTTGGATTAAGGTGTCGCTGGTTGCACCAAAAAAGTTGCCGGTAGGGTTAAGTGCTTCAACGCGTGGAAAAATCAACAAACTACCTTTTTGGGTAGCACTGCCTAATTTGGTTGCGGCAAATGCAGAGCTGCTAACAGCAGCAGTGGCTACAGCAATGGCTGCAACTAATAATTTTTTGTTCATAATGGTTCTCCAAATAAAAAAAAGGGGTAATCCCTGTTACGATAATGCTCAATTTTTACGATTACACTGTAGGTTTTTCGCTCTGCTTGGTTAGAGCGCAATACGGCGGACTCGTTATAATGTGTTACCTAAGTGAGGCACCGTGTGAGGCTGAATTCAACGAAGCTCGTAATAGATAAAGCAATCACCGTGCCAAAAAAATTTACATGTTTAAAATCAATGTGTTGATTATTTATAGCGCAGGATGCTACGCATTGGGCATGGAATAGTTGTAAGTTAATCCGACAGCGTGGCGGCTCAGGATGCCTCGCCAAATGCGTTTGCGGCATTATAAAATCAGCGCTTATAGTGCAGATGCGCTAATGGCTTGAGTTATCACTGTATTGTTTTACGCGCTACCTGTGAAGAGGCCGCATTGTTAATCGCTACGCTATTCTGAGGGCTGTAAATAAAATTGACGAATAGGCAATGAGTAGAAAAAAATGTAGGTTTGATTGTTAAGCTTTTAATAAGGGCTGTGTGTCTAATAATGGGTTGCCGATAAAGGTCATCGCATTAAGTTAAAAGTTAGCAACCCATTGTTTTTATTAAGCTAAAAAACTGCGTAGATACCTATGCTTAAGGTCACTGCCATTAAGTTAAGAAATAAGATAATAAAAATCATTATGTTGTGAATTTTAAAAATCCCCCTCAATCCCCCTTTTTCAAAGGGGGAAGACCGTTTTCTTACGATGTCAGCGAAGAAGCCATTAATTCCCCCCTTTGAAAAAGGGGGGCTAGGGGGGATTTATCAACATAACTATCTGCTTTATTAGCGTTTTTTCTTAACTTAATGGCAGTGATGCTTAAGGTGGGGATATCAGTATTGTTGTTTTTGTACAACTTGTAAGTTAATGGTCGCTATTTTTTTAACTCATTGTTTTAATTGTGTTGAAAAATTGTGTAGATGCCCGCGCATAAGCGTGGGGACATTCTTTGTTGCTTAAATAACATAGTAAAAAAACAGGGAAACAGGCTGTCTATTTATTTTACATGTAAAATTTTTAAGTTTACATTTATAGGGTTACGGCGAATATCTGTATTTTAATAGTTGATACGGAGACCCAATTCGGCACTGCGGCTTGGTTCTGGCGAAAAATTACGCAGATAAGACGTGGAATTGCGGATATTTTCATCGAGCAGGTTTTTACCTTTGGCAAACAGCATGACTTCAGAGTCATGAAAGCTGGCCAGACGGTATTGGGCTTGCAGGTTTAGCAATAAATAACCCTTGGTATCCGTTTCGCTTACCTGAGTGGCTGTATCGGTTGCGCTATAATTGTTATTTTGCGCTTCGGCGCGGGTAAAACGCAGATTGCTAGAAAAATCATCTTTTTCGTAACTTAACTGAAAACCGTAACGTAATGGCGGCATTCTAGGCACATCGTTGCCGTTATCAAACCTGCCTCGCGTGTAATCACCAAATAAAGTCAAATCGAGTACACCGTAAGTATTTTCCATAAGCGGGAAAATAGTTTGTGCCTCAAAGCCTTTGAAGGTTGCGGCGGCTTGTTGGGTGTTGAGTACAGGCTCAGTCGCTGAGCGTTGCTGATAGATGTAATCACTCACCCAATTATGAAATAAATTGATTTCAGCGCTCATCCAGTTGCTGTTAAACCGATAACCCAGATCGAGATTATTGGAGATTTCTTTACTCAAATCAGCGTTGCCCAGCTCGTAACTGCGGGTGGCATGATGAAAGCCGTCAGAAAATAATTCCTGAATCTGCGGCGCACGTTGTGAGTGGGTGTATCCCAAACTGAGTTGATGTTGATCGGTAACTTGCCACAAGGCAGATGCCG
>NZ_FUKJ01000132.1 GCF_900163745.1 Crenothrix polyspora | reverse complement strand
GCCTGGCCGGCCAACATTGGGAAGCCTTGCTACCAAACGCTGTGCTTGTAGCGTTTCAAGCACTAAACCGAGATCAAGACCGATGTCGTCAACAGCGCCGCCGCCCAGTTCAGCAACACCGGTTACGAGAAACTGGACACCGTACCTCTGACGCAAACTTTGTTCCTCACGATGCAAAATGGATAACACGGCCGAGCCGACATTGCCAAGACCAGCCAGGGCAATACGATAGGTAGTTGGGTTCATGTCAGGTAGTCATCCTTGTTACAGGTTTTAGGCAGGATAAAAAACGCATTTATACAAATGATTAATCCAACTTGCGGGTATGAATGGCGCGAAACACCGGATACCAGCTTTGTCCACCATCACAGGATTCGGAAACAATATCGGTAAAGCTGTCTGCGCTGGTTTTGGTGGAAGCCAGGCGACTGAAAAACATGGGTTGACCCATCGCATCCAGTACAGCCGTGCCGGTATTAACGTTGCTAATAACAACCGTTTCCGTACCGTCTTCAAAATTGCCTTCCAGCACGCCCATCAAGCCTTCGGCATCATCACAGGAAATCATCCGGTAGACTTTGCGGTATTTGTCATAAGACCAGGAAAAAAATAATCGGGTCGTTGTGCCATCCACTGAAACAGGCATTTCTTCGCGGTGGCACGCACCACCCAGCATAGGCAAGATAGTCGTTTCTTTAGGAAGGGGGATGGCTGTCCACTCCCCCTCTTCACCCATGACGTGGGCTTCAACATCCCATTCCCCCCGCATAAAGCGTAACCGTGCCATTCCCGTTGTCATATTTTTCTCGTATAGATTTTGATGGAAAAACGGATAGAGGCTTACTTTGCCGGTTTTTGATTTTGGACGGCTTTCAGGCAAATCTTACAATAATCGACAAGCATTTCTTCGGCCGCCTGTTTTGCAGCCGGATCAATTTCTGTAGCCGGATTGACCAGCCAGTCCAGATCAACATTCATTTCCATACAAAATTCGGCAATTTTTTCACCCAGAGCCTGTAAGCCATCGTTCGGCAAGGCCAGCAACCATGCCTGTAATTGCCGTTCATTAGCCAACGAGGTTTCTGCCCACGCTTTCATCGGGCTCGCCCAATCTTTAGTCTGTGAGGTAAAAGGTGCGGCTATGCCAGACCAGGCTTGTTGCAGCTTTTCTTTGGACTGGTTCATTGTCCATACGACGATGGAAACCAGCACAAACAGCACAAAAAAGATGACCAGAACGTGCATAAGATTAATTTCTCTGTGTCGTCGGCAAAACCTATCCAAATAATGGCAACTGTTCACTTCCCCCTTTGAAAAAGGGGGATCGAGGGGGATTTATTTAAAAATCCCTTCCATCCCTGTTTTTTTTCAAAGAGGGTAATTGAACCGTTGCCAATAATATTTAGGATCAGTCTTGCACAGGAGGTTAGGGTTTGGTGTGCAATTTACATCAAACATCCTAGAAGTTGAAGGGAACGTAACATTTCTTAACATTTCTTAACGATACATAACGATCCTCAATCGGTTGATTCCCTTACAATGACCACACTACGAGCCTTGCCCCTACCGTTATCAATGCAGGTCATTTCCGATGATATTGACAGACCACCCAGGAATTAAGCTCCCATGAGGTTGCTCACCTTCATAGCAAAGGAATCGCGCGAATCCTACCACCGGATTATCCTGATGGCGACCGTTTCCGGCCTTGCCAATGGCCTTCTGCTGGCTATTGTCAACCATGCCGCCGCCAAGGTGGCCAAGGGTGAAGACCTGACCCAGTTCTTTCTCCTGTACATGATTGCTTTTGTGCTATTCCTTTACGGGCAATGGTTTTCGTTCGCGCAAGCCGTGGTTGCGATTGAAGATGCTATTTATAACATCAGGATTCGGCTCACCAACAAAATTCGCCGGGTGGAACTGCCTTTCATCGAAAGCATTGGCAGCCATAGCCTTTATTCGCGCCTGACCCAGAACAATGCCATCATGTCACAGGCCATCCCCCAAATTACCAGTGCCGTCCAGGTTGGCATCCTGCTTGTTTTTTCGTTGTTATACCTGGGTTATATATCCCCTGTCAGCTTCGTTATTTCGATACTCGCCGTTACCGGTTCCATCGCTTTGTTCCTGTCGGAATCCAGGGCCATCAAGGATGAACTGCAAGTGGTCGCCAGCAAGGAAGCGGGCTATTTCGCCTTAATAACCCATTTGATTGAGGGTTTCAAGGAAATCAGGCTCAGTCAGGCCAAGAATGATGCCATCCTGCAACACATCACCAATGCCTCACAGGACACCAAAAACATCCGAATTGAAGTTGGGCGGCAGGAAGTCAAGATGTGGGGTTTTGGGCGGATTTTTATTTATGCGCTGATGCCGGTGCTGATTTTCATCATCCCTTCCTTTCATTATGAAAATGCCGCCGACATTTTCAAAATATCCGCCACCTTGCTGTTCATGGCAGGCCCCATCAATATTCTGGTCAATGCGCTACCCATGTTCAACCGCGCCAACATCGCCATCAATGACCTGACGTTTCTTGAAGAAGAAATGGATGCCGCCATTCCCCATGAACCGGCTGATACCCGACCCGTTTCTTTTAACTTCCATAAAATCACCCTGGAGGGCCTCTGTTTTACCTATCCTGGTAAAAGCAACGAAGCCCTGTTCTCGGCAGGGCCTTTTCAGGAAACTGTCCATGAGGGCGAATTGCTGTTCATCATCGGCGGCAATGGCAGCGGCAAATCAACATTCCTCAAATTGCTGACCGGACTTTACTACCCTACACAAGGCACTATTCAGGTGGGTACAGATCGTGTTGATCCGGCTAACTATCAGGCGTACCGGGAACTGTTTACCACCGTCTTCACCGATTTCCACCTGTTTGACAAGATTTACGGTATCAAAAACCTGGCTAAAGCCGATGTCGATTACTGGTTGGAAAAAATGCACATGCAGCACAAGGTCAAATACCAGGACGGCGGCTTTACCAGCACCAGCCTGTCAACAGGACAGCGTAAACGCCTGGCGCTGATTGCTGCCATCCTGGAAGAAAAACCGATTCTGATCCTGGATGAATTTGCCGCCGACCAGGATCCCGGTTTTCGCAAATATTTCTACGAAACCCTGCTTATTGAATTGAAAACAATGGGTATGACGGTGATTGCCGTTACCCACGATGACCATTATTTCCATGTCGCTGACCGGGTATTGAAAATGGATGAAGGCAGGATGGCAGCGTATGAGCGGGATGATGCAGGTTTAAAAAATAAACATGAAGGATCGGATAATGGCAATTGAAGGACGGGAGGCAGCATGAACCAGTATTACCAAGCGCTGAAGAAAAAAGTTGATGCGAGCAGTCTTGTCTTCCTGTCCATCGTGTCGCCGCCGCGTACCGGTTCCACGGTCTTGGAAAAAGCCATTTACAATGCCTATCCGGTGATTGCCGCGCAGCTCAACGAGCCCTCTAGCCAAATCCATGCTGGTGAGGACAGAGTGAACGCCATGTACCAAAGTATCTGGGAAGAAGTGGCAAAGCTGGAAACGTTTGCCGCCGAACAGGGCGTTGATTTAAACAAACAACCCTTGGTGCTGTTGACAAAAAACCTGTTCTATTACATTGGCCAAGATCAGGAATGGCAACTGTACGATGATTTGATGGCGCATCATATCGTCAGCGTCCGGCACCCCGCAGCGACATTTGAATCGTATACCAAAGCCATTATTGAAACCCTTGACAAGCTGGCCGTCCCGTTACAGCAAGTGATAACA
>NZ_FUKJ01000365.1 GCF_900163745.1 Crenothrix polyspora | reverse complement strand
GTACATCGGCTTTGCCAAATTCACCTTCGCTCCAGCCTTGTTCGTCAAACCAGCTTAGGGCAAATTGGGTGTCGGCATCAAAATCGTCGCCACCTTCGGTGATAGTGCGGTTGATGAGCACTAGGGCATCATGCACGGTCATGGGTTTACCGTCGGCTTCCAGTACGGCAGCATATTTGGAGAAAATTGCCATGCCAGGGCCGATGACGGCTTGTGCTAAGTCAACGGGCGCAACGGGTGAAATACCTATAGCGCCACCGATCATCACTTCTATGGCTTCGGACAGTTCTTGTTTTAACTCGCGTAGGAATTCGCGGCGGGAAATGGTGGTTGCTTTGGTGTCACGTTGGCGACAGACTAGAATTATGCTCGATGCAAGAGCATTGTTTCCGAGACCAATTGTGCGCCCTTCGCGTTCAGTCCGCATAGGCCAAGTACCGGTAATCGCAAAACCTGCACGTAATACAGCTTCAAGAAAAGTTTCCCAACCGGTATTGCTTGTACTTGGGAGCATGACCGTCCCAGTCGCATCTTGCGGGCTGGAAGCTCGCGTTCCCAAGGTATCGCTTTGTTTGAAGGCATAGTAAATAGTGATCGGAAATGCCGGATGTGCTTGTTCTGCCAATCGGTGCATAGCTTCAGTCATACCATCTAAAAAGAATTTTTCGGCTTTTTCTTTGCTACCGTGACGATAGGGCGTTGCTACCAATTCCTCTGCTTTTGGTACAGCCATAGTTGAAAATAATGCAGGATAAATAGGCCTTAAAGCCCTTCGCATCCAAACATAAAAAAAGTCTGAAAGATCAGCGTAACCAATATTGTCGTAGCATGGTGGGTCAGTTGATACAACTTTATTCCTGCTGATTTTTTGGCGCTGAGCATCCGCTTGAACAGCAAACGATTCCCAACGAGCGGGCACTAAATCGAGTACCTTCTGAATCCAAGCTATAGCACTGACAAAATTACCTGTGGATTCTGAAAAAATATTCGCTTCTGCAAAATCCCAAACCATTGGCAAAGCTTGTCGAGCAAACGTATTATGTAGCGTATCTCGTTGTGCTGTCCAACTTGTAAGTGATGATGAAGAATCTGAAACACGATCAACTGCAAACGCCAAATACACCGCCACAGCATCCGCATAAGCCGCAGCGCCAGTGCCACCGCCATCCAAAGAAATCTCATCCTGGGAAGGCGGTCGACCCGCCCGCTTCCCTTCCCCACCACAAGCACTGCTATGCGCCCAATCCGAAGCCTGCGAACATAACCCCGCCTTAACCGGATTGTTTTCAATATATTCGACAACCGTGTTGAAATGCCTGTCGTCTCGAATGGCTCGATCAAAATATTCCTCCAGCCAAAATGTACCTGTACGCCCCAACAAGCGGTTGGCTTCCTTGGCCGTAAAAGATTTCCACGAATGCAGAATGGAAGAAAGGCTATAGCCATGCAATGGCGTTACCAATACATGCACATGGTTAGGCATGATGACCCAAGTGTGCAAACGGTAACGCTGCTCGTCAAAATGCAGTAGCGCATCTTCCACCAACTTGGCTATGCGCGGATCGCGTAACCAGCATTCGCCGTGGCCTGCATCCAGTGCGGCATCAATACGTTTACGCCGTTCGGTGGCTATTTCCGTTTCGGGAAGCCTTGCTAGTTCATCGCGCCATTGGTTTAGCAAAACTTGCAGGAGACTGTCATGGAGGCGGAAGGTGATGCTTTGAGGGATTTCACCGGCTTCCCAGTGAGGGAGATAGCCGCGTGAGTGCCATTGTTTTTGCGGGCGGGACGCCCTCCCTCCCAGGTAGTCATTTTTTATTTTTACGCGGGCTTCTTGTACTAAATCGGAGAAGGTGTTTAAGGCTACCAGTTGGCGAGGAGTAAATAGGTCACCAAAATTGGGCATACCATAGGCAGATGGCGAAAACCAGCGAGGATTTTTTGGCATAGCAACGTCTGACTTCCATTCCGGCTTAGCTTGGGCAGCAATTGCTTCCATTTCTGCTGTAGGCGCTAAATAAACTCGGCCTTTTGATCCTTCAGCAACAACCGCCATAAGCTTTTGCCCCATGCGCCCAGCCATAGCTTCGGCGTAAATATACTTAGAATCAATGGGAGTGTCAGACATCAAACAACGAAAATTAGCCCCACGAGCCAATTTAGTACCATTTTTAGCACTATCGAGAATGGGAGCGCGGTCATCCTGACCGCTGCCGGGCTGGAAGCCCGCACTCCTGATTTCAAAATGATAACTGTCGCCATCAATGACCGGATGTACATAGGCTTCCTTACCCGCCTTGCTGGACAAAATAAAAGTAGCAGCCAGCGGCACATCCACATGCGAAAACGCCGGATTAGGACTTTTTACTGTACGTACCCAAAGCCAGGCAATAACTGTAGCAATATTATCCTTTCGTGCCGGATTAACAGATTGCCCTTCAACAAGCTCAGCGTGAACAGGCAAGCCTGTAGCAATATCAACTTGCGGGTAAAGATGGCCAATACGCTTAAAAGCCTCTTCACGCATCCAATAGCCATAGCGACGTACATCCTCCGCCAAACCTTTCGCGCCACTCCATTCTTCAAACGCATCATGTGTTGCGGTTTTTTTGTTAGTCGCAGGCGGTAATGGGCCAATCGGTGCATATCCTACAAACTTGGGCGGAATTTCAATCATCGCCTTGTTAATCAACACCGCCACCGGATTTAAATCAGACGCGTAACTTTCCAATCCTAAACGGTGCGCTTCCAATGGTAAAGCCCCGCCTCCGGCAAACGGATCATGAAACGCGGGCAGTTTTTCAGGATTAAACAAAGTGGCGGCATCGGGATGGCTTTTGTTCAGCGCACAGGTTTCCCGCCAGCTTTTCCAAATTTCTTCACGCGCTTCCGCCAGTACAGTTTCATTATTGGTGTTTTCCCACAACACCAGTTTGCGAATAATATCAAACAAGCGTTCGCGTTCAATCTGTGCTTCTCTTTTATTAACGCCTCGTCCTAAATGGCGCTCGTAACCAGGATCATTTACCATCTGTGCAAAAATCACCGACCGTGCAGCTGCCAAAGGCCGCCTCGCCCACCATAAATGCAAGGTGCTGGGATGTCCGTGACGGATGGATTTTTCACGCGCACAAGCAATATTGATGTCATCCAATGGCAACGCCACTTCGATGAGTTTTTTGGGGGTTTTAATCAGATAAGCCATGTTTACCAAATGCACCGTAAGCCGGACGTTTCACGGAGCTTTTCGTCCGCTGTAATAAGGGGGGATTGATGAATAATGGCAGTAGCCGCAATTAATCTGTCGCCAGGATCGCCATGTGCAACAATACCGCTTTCGGCTAACGCTGCTATCGCAGGCGTAATCTGGAGAATACTGAGGCCAAGCGACTCTACAATATCATCCATGTAAGAAGTGGGGGTGTGTTTGGCTGGTAACACCAAGCGGTTTTTGCGAAACAGCAAGGCAATTTCCCAAAAACTGATACCTGAACACGCTAAACTTCCGTCTACCCTGCCGCTATCCAGTGCTTGCTGTGCAGCAACCGTTAAGTGATCCCGACGATCCGCCCAAAACAACAAAATGTTGGTATCACAAATTGTCAACATCGCCTGTCCATTCTTCGTCCAAAGATGCCATAATGTCACCCACAATGACAGTGCCCCGCAGGGCATCTAACCGTTTCAAAGCAGCTTCACGCTTGCTTTCATTGTAATCTGGCACAATACGGGCAATGGTTCTGCCGTGTAAGGTAATCGCTATTTCTTCACCTTGCTGCACTTGCTTAAGATAATCGGGTAAATGCTGGCGTAATTCGGTAACATTGACTGAGGTCATCACCACTCCTATTCTGTACGATATTTATGTACATTATAGACGTTCGGCTCTGGAAAGTAACCCTTCTAAATCTGTAATGCTTCAGATGAACTTGGACTTGGACTTTGCCCCTCCACCAACAGGGGAATTATGCGGCACTAGCTAGAGGCTGGCAAACCGCCAATTCCACCTTATTTAACCGCCCTTCTTTCCTTGCCATCCGTGCTGTGGCTAACTTTTCCTTACGCTCGGCAAAAATGACCACATCCTCGCCATTAAGTTTGGCCAGTGGCGTGACATAGCCAATACACCTGAACTAGCACAAAGAAATGCCGAAAATTTACAACTGGCTTTGGCTAAAACCAATGAGGAAAAAAAAGCTGGCTAAATCCACGCCGTCACTAACACAAGTAAGCAACTGGATTGCAGAAGCCAAAACCTTACCTAAAGTCGTTCAGCATTAAATCCATATAGCATACCGAACCAAGCAAAACGTATCACCCAGTCGAAAGATACGTTTTGCTTCGTTCACTACCTCCTCTTGCTTTCATCACGAATAACCCAGCTTTCACGTTAAAAGTCGCGGTATTGGTCACGCATCTATAGCATCAAGATTGCTTTGTGAGGATAATCTGAAGCTTCAAGATGTCAACAAGGCTCAGATCATGACAGCACCATCACACCATCCACAAAAACCCAACCACCAAACTTTGTATGTGAGTATCGCCTTGATACTTGGCATTATGGTGGGTGAGCTACTCAACTTAACGCTAGGCAATACCGCAACAGGCAACGCACACCCAGCACTGGCACATATTATCGAAATATTTACCGTACTCACGCAGGTATTTTTGCGTTTGGTAAAAATGATTATTGCCCCGCTGGTGATTTCCACACTGGTGGTCGGCATGGCCAAAATGGGCGACACCCAGACCGTTGGCCGCATCGGTACTAAAGCTATTTTCTGGTTTTTTTCTGCATCCATTTTCAGTTTGTTACTGGGTATGTTTTTAGTGAATGTGCTGGAACCTGGCGCGTCTTTGCATATACCACTACCTCCTGCTGGCGCTGAAACGGGGCTACCGCAAGTTTCCCCGTCATTAAAAAGCTTTGCTGAACACATGTTTCCCAGCAGTATTATTGATGCAATGGCCAATAATGAAATCTTGCAGATTGTGGTGTTTTCGATGTTTTTTGGTGTTGCCTGTGCATCACTCGGTGAGCTGGCGCAGCCTTTGGTCAAGACACTGGATTCCCTCTCGCATATCATGCTGAAAGTCACCAGCTATATCATGCACTCGGCACCGGTTGCGGTATTTGCAGCGATGGCCTCCGTGATTGCCCAGCAAGGTATCGGCGTATTATTAACCTATGGCAAGTTTATTGGCGAATTCTACTTTGGCTTATTGCTGTTGTGTACGTTGCTGGGCTGTATCAGTTGTTTGTTTATAGGCCGCAGAATCTTTTCGCTGCTGCGCCACATTCGTGAACCCATGTTATTGGCTTTCGGTACCGCCAGTAGCGAGAGTGCTTATCCTAAGCTATTGCAACAACTGGAACGTTTCGGTTGTGATGAGAAAGTCTGCGGGCTGGTATTACCCCTGGGATATTCGTTTAATCTGGATGGCAGCATGATGTATATGACCTTTGCCGTACTGTTTATTGCCCAGGCTTACGGTATCGACATGGCGCTTGCAGACCAATTGACCATGTTGCTGGTGCTGCTATTTACCAGTAAAGGCGTGGCCGGTGTGCCTAGAGCCTCGTTGATTGTCATCTCAGCGACATTGTCGATGTTCAATATTCCAGAAGCCGGTTTGTTGCTGTTGCTGGGTATAGATCAGGTTCTCGACATGGGACGTAGCGCCACCAACGTATTCGGCAACAGTATTGCTGCCGCCGTCATCAGCCGCTGGGAAAAAGCCCTGCGCTAAGGTAATGGATTATTTATGACCCTCAAACGCCTGCACCACCATCTTTACTTACAAGTTTTATGTGCCATCAGTTTAGGCATTTTACTGGGTCAGTTTTGCCCTGATTTGGCAACCCAGATGAAGCCACTGGGTGACGGCTTTATCAAGCTGATAAAAATGATTATTGCGCCGATTATCTTCTGTACGGTCGTAACAGGTATCGCCGGAATGCAGGATATGGGCAAGGCCGGTCGTATTGGCGCTAAAGCTTTATTGTATTTTGAAGTGGTTAGCACTTTGGCGCTGATTATCGGCTTAATCGTAGTGCATACGCTAAAGCCCGGTG
>NZ_FUKJ01000129.1 GCF_900163745.1 Crenothrix polyspora | reverse complement strand
GGTGATTTCCAACAAAGAATATACCGGAAAAATAATATAAACATTTCCAGTAGATGCATACGATAATGTACCATTAAAAATTTACAACGTTGAGTGCTGACACAATGGAGACCACCTCAATGGCTCAGAAAGCCGCAGCAAATATAACCGGTTCATTAGATGCCCCTACGAGCGAACAAGTGCCCTTGTCGTTTTCTCCTAAAGACCTGACACAAGAGCAAATAGCTGACATACGCCTGGCAGCCTCAAGAATGAGTGGCTGCCAACGCCGAGGTTTCATGGCGGAAATGTCATTAAAATATTGCAGTGGCAGCCCGCGACTGACAGAAAGTATCTTTGGCTGGTCAAGGGATACTGTCGAGACAGGACTGGGCGAAAAACGCACCGGAATCCTATGCATTGGTTTTCAATCCAGCCGCTGCGGAAACAAGGCATGGGAAGAGAAACATCCAGAAATGGCCGAATTCTTGTGCAAGATTGCCGAAGACCAATCCCAGCAAGACCCCACTTTCCAAAGCTCAGTTGCCTTTACCCGATTGACCGGCCAATCCGCCTTGAATGCACTGGCGGAAGCGGGATTCAATAAAGACGACTTGCCCTCCTTGAGCAGCATGGTGGAGATATTAAATCGGTTGGGTTATCGTTTACGTAAAGTGGTCAAAGCCAAGCCACTCAAAAAGATTGAAGAGACCGACGCAATTTTTGAAAACATTAAAAAAAAGACCTGGAAGCTAAAGCCCAAAAGGGCCAGGTTGCCAGGATAAGCATGGACTGCAAAGCAACCGTCAATTTAGGCGAGCTTTCCAGGGGTGGTTTAAGCCGTGGCAATAACAAGGCATGTGACCACGATTTTGCCAAAAATGGCCGACACACGCCTTGCGGCATTGTAGATGAGGATTCAGGCCAGTTGTACATCAACATGGGCAGTTCCTATAAAACCAGCGATTTCATCATCGATACACTTCAGGGTTGGTGGAACAACTTGACTCCGGTAGGGCAAAAAGATATTGACTGGATACAGTTAAAGATAGACAACGGCTCAGAGAGCAGTGGCATCCGTACACAGTTTTTGAAACGGATCGTAGAATTTGCCGATGCCATTGGCAAGAGCATTCAGCTTTTGTATTTCCCGCCTTA
>NZ_FUKJ01000417.1 GCF_900163745.1 Crenothrix polyspora | reverse complement strand
CACAATTCCCCCGTTACCTGATTTGATTCGGGCGACGGTTATCTGTGGGTAATGAGTTGTTACAAACATTTGATATAACTGACCCTATCATTCTTGCGTAACCAATCCAGATCTACTTGGGCATTTTTAAGAATGCTAATCTTGTAAATCATAGAACACTTGTTCAACTGAAAGAAATGCTTCTACGTGGCTGGCATCTCGTAAAGCGTGCCCAGCTAATAGGGCAGCAAGTGAGCGGTTATCGGTCAACAAGCGCAATGTTTCCTGCATCATCTCGTATTCTTGCTGTGATACCAGAATAACAGAACCTTCATCTGAAACAATTGCCGCTTCCTCATGGTTTCGTACTGCACGCGACACCACTGCGCCCAAATCGGCGGAAGCTTGCTGCAAAGTATAAAATTGCATTATCAACACCTTGGCTAAAAGAAATTATGCTACCACAGTCACCGGCTAAATAATCGCTTTGCTACAAATACAACGACTGTACGGGATAAATGATAGTGCAGATCACCACGGGTGGTGTAATGAGTGCTGTAACAAACTACTTGTCACCCTGCCCTAACTGGTCAATATAATCTTGCGCCACTACTCTTATTTGTTCATCCGGATGCGTGGTTGCAACTTTTTTTAGGCCGGCTATGGCGCGTGCGTCACGAAGTTGCGCCAAGCCCTCAACCGCTTCTATTACCACCGAAGCTTCGGCATCATCCAATGCTTTTAACAACAGATCAACCACAGCTGGCTGATTATTAAAGGCGTGCATCTGTAACACCGCCTCTCTACGCACGTCCGGATCTTGATCGGCATAAGCATCCCGCAAAAGTGTAGCCGCATTATTGGCATCGACTTCTATAAGGCTGACAAGCGCATCGCGTTTATCGTCTGCTGTTGTTGCCTTGTCGTAATCTTGGTGGAGTTGTGCAATGTCCTCACCTGATAATGAATTGTTTTTTATGCTACCTGGTGGCACGGCGGCAACATTCTCCATGACACCTATAAGTTGAGCCTGCGCTCGTAAGTTTTCATCATTGGCCTTATCGGATTTCTTATCGGTATTTTCTGCTGAAGTCTCAGTAGAAAATCCGTTAAACCAAGCGATGACCGGTCGTACACTTTGCTTGATCTGTTCCTGCCACGATACTTTGTCAGCCGTGTTTGAAGCACTATTACAGGCACTCAGAGTAAGCAACAAAGCGCTCAAGTATCGGTTTTTTTTATTGGCCATCACGACTATTCTCCCGATTGTTAATATAACAATTATTCAAAATATAAACACAGTATAGGATATATTAGAAGATCGCCAATTGTTGAGATACTGTTCTATAATTGTATCAACAGAGCGATAAGAAACACCTATTGTTTAGATACGAACGGAAGCACGCACACACCGAAATGGGTATAAAATCGGTGTTTTTCACGACTCTGTTATTTCCACGGCGTATTTGTCTAACCATTTGGAGAAATAGATTATGAAAAAATCATTGTACAAAATTTGCGGCTTATCGATTGCGTTGCTATGCACAGCAACATCGGCTATAGCGGCCTCATCTGCTACACCTAAAATTTGCCAGGGGCTTCCAACCTACGCACAATTAAAAACAGCGCTTGGCACAGCGCAAAGCCAGGCCAATGGTGGCTTTGGACTAGAAATGTGGGCTTCTGTCGTCAACAGGGACGGCTTTGTTTGTGCGGTAGCCTATTCCGGTGCAGATCGAAATAAACAGTGGCCCGGCAGCCGCCTTATTTCAGCACAAAAAGCCTATACCGCTAATGCCTTTAGTCTGGATGGCCTGGCATTATCAACAGCTAATCTTTATGGCCCCATCCAACCGGGCGGCAGTCTGTTTGGCTTACAGCATAGCAATCCGATGGATCCGGCTATCGCTTATTATGGCAGCCCTGTACGTTACGGAACGGCTACTGACCCCCTGGTTGGCAAAAAAATCGGCGGTATTAATGGTTTTGGTGGCGGTCTTGGCCTGTACAAAAAAGTTAAGGGTAAAAACGTCATTGTTGGTGCGATTGGCGTGAGTGGTGACAGTTCGTGTGCAGACCATAACATCGCATGGCGAACCCGATCCAACCTAGCGGGGTTCAATGTTCTGCCTAATGGCGTTAGTGCAGCACACGATGATGGTATTGTTTATGATGCCAATAGTGTTTATACAGGCTGGGAACACCCCAACTGCGGAACGGGTGGCGAAAAAGCAGTGTCTGTAGCGATAGGCGCTGGGCAATAAGGTCTATCCTGCAATTTCAGTCCCTTTGTGACTGTCTGTCAAAACCCGTAACACGCTTTAGGTTTAACATCACAGGCAATCGATGTGAAACAGACAGTCACTTAAACGCCAAATCAAGGTACAATCATATAGTCAATACGCTTTCATCCGTTCATTACCACCCATTTTCACATTCCCTACACCATGAAACGACTCACGTTTCCAACCTCTAAGTACGGGGAATTACTGGCGCTCCTTTACGGTATTTTATTTACCTTAGCCTTTGCCCCCTTTGATTATCCTTATTTATCGATCATTGCCTTAAGCTGTCTTTTCGCATCCTGGCAACAGGTAACGCCTAAACGCGCCATGTTAAGGGCGTATTTGTTTGGCTTGGGATCTTTTGGTTTAGGTGTTTCGTGGGTGTACGTCAGCATCCATGATTATGGCTATGTCTCCGTTACCATTTCTGCTTTGCTTACGATGATATTCGTAGCGGTATGGGCACTATTTCCAATGCTGGTTGGCTATTTGTCGACGGCTGTAAGTCCCAAAAGCAGCGTGCGACTGCTCATAACTCCTGCATTGTGGATGCTGATTGAATACCTGCGCGGCCACCTGTTTCTTAATGGTTTTCCCTGGCTACTGTGCGCCTACCCGCAACTGGAGACACCCTTAGCGGGCTATGTTCCAGTGTTTGGCGTATATGGCACGGGCTTTATAGTCACCTCAACCGCCGCCATGATCGCCGCCTTAATCATTCATAAACATCGTGTATGGTTATTTTCCGGAGCCATCGCAATAATTTGGGCAATAGGATTTTTATTAAAATCATTTACCTGGACGCATTCTATCGGCGACCCTGTCAACGTGGCGTTGATTCAGGGCAATATTGAACAGGATCAAAAATGGCTACCGGAAAATAAAATCAAAACCCTAGGTCTGTATCAATCATTAACCGAACAACACTGGGGCACGCCAATCATCATCTGGCCAGAAACCTCGGTTCCGGCTTTTTATTCAGAGATTAATGAAGCCTTTCTGCAACCTTTAAGTCAATCTGCTGCACAGCAACACAGCGATGTCGTGGCCAGTTTGCCACTGGACGACAACACTCTGAATGAGTATTACAATGCCGTCCTTACTTTGGGTAAAGAAAATCGTTTTTACCGTAAAACCCATTTACTGCCGTTTGGCGAGTATTTACCCTGGCAACCGGTATCGGGTTTTGTGTTAAAGCTTATTGGCTTAAAACTCGGCAATTTCACTCCAGGGCAACTGAACCAACCGTTACTGAAAGCGGGTGGCTATGCTTTTACAACATCGATTTGTTATGAAGATGCTTTTGGTGATTTGGCGATCAATAACTTACAAAACGCAGCCTATCTGGTTAACGTGACTAATGATGCCTGGTTCGGTCACTCCATAGAACCGCATCAACACATGCAAATTGCTCGGATGCGTGCTCTGGAAACCGGACGGTTTTTATTACGTGCTACCAATACCGGTATAACGGGTATTGTTGACCCTAAAGGCAAGCTGATTAAACAAGCGCAACCTTTCACAACCACTGTACTGACCGGCGCGATAATCCCTATGAACGGTTTAACCCCGTACGCAAAAATAGGGGATAAACCGATTTTATACAGTCTGCTGGTTTTACTGTTTGGCGTTGTGATTTATGAGAAATATTTTCTTAAGCAACGAAAATCACAGCGGACAATCTACTAATCTGCACGAATGCTACGGCAATCCAGAACTTGCGGCTTGCAGTAATAGAGCTACATAGATCACTGATGCCAGCAGACTTAATAGGCTTCGGGCTTGCATGTAACCTGCCCCATTTTTAAAACGGGGATATAGCTTACTTGATTTAAATTTTTATAGATGTGAAATAGTTCACAGACAATCTGTGTAAATAGCTTTACACTTACCCCTATTTTAATGTTTCAGCATGTACACCGATTTTTGAATTTTAAAATGCACCTGAAAAGGCGTCAACTCGGCATTAGGTTTCAAGGAGTCTTTGTGCCTGTATTCAAAATTTTAGCCAACGTCATTGATTACATGGAATCTAATGGAGTAACGGCACAGGTAGTAATGTTTGAAGTTGACCAGAAACTTGCTGATGAAATTAACTCAAAACATGGAACCACCTACACCGTTTTCGACTTAGAAAAAGCTGTAGATAAGTGTATTGCACATGAATGGTTGACCCATAGGGCATTAGGCGGAAAATATAAATGCCTTGGTATCACCACTAAGGGCATCGGAGCTGCACGATCGAAAGCAAAGGCTGAAGAGATAAAGGTATCACGTAGCTGGCTGAAGAAATCGTCGGATTATATAGAGGATCACAAAGGACTTTTTGTCCTGCTCGGTTTCATTGTTGCTTTAGCAACATTTGCTTCCAGGTTCTTTGGGGTTAAGTAATGGAAAACAAAACATTTAATATCACATTGAAGTGCTTTTTTTGTGAGTGTGATCTGAAAGGCGATACAGAGAAAAAATACGAATCAGGTGATATGCTCAAGTGCCAAGAGTGCGGCGAACTAAATGACTACGATTCTTTGGTAGAGCTTGCAGTTGAAGAAGGAAAGGCATCTGCTGTTCATTACGCCAAAGATGAGATTTCAAAGGCATTTAAAGGCCTCTTTAAAAAGTAATGTCGTATAGAAACCTCTCAAGAAGCTCAAGTAGGACGGTTGCTATCGCGCTCGCCCTTTAGCTTTACGTTAGCGCCTCCTTGGACGTTACATAATCTACTTAGTTATCAGCCGCTATTAAAGCGACGTGATTAATAGAAACTTCTGCATTGATTTATATCTGGTGCTGGTACTTTAGTTACGCGTTGAGCATAATCAAATTAGGAAAAATCATGGTTTCTTTAAGTCGTAAACTTCTTAGTTATTTGGCAGCAGGGTTTGTCGGTTTCGTTATTGGCTATTTTGCTGGTAGGGAACACCTAAAATATGAAATGCGGACAGCACTTGTATCAGCTGCACAGGAAATGCAAAACGGTTTGGCTTCTGCCTTTGGTGAGAACCCTTCTTCCACCGAATCTGAATCAACTAAAAAAGATACTCCACTTAAAACTAAAGAGATGTCTCCTGTCAGCGTGGTCTTGATAAAAAAAGGCTTTCGTGGCTCCAATGACCAAGCTGGCATCTATGATGAGGCGATAACTTTCGCAGTTTCTTTCACAAACATCACTGGCAAAGACATTCGAGCTTTCGACGGAGTTCTCAGCTTCAGTGACCTTCTTGACAACAACATTCTATCCTTATCTCTTGCGATTAACGATCCTGTTAAAGCAGATTACACCCTAGAATCGTCGGGGCAAATTAGTTATAATCAATTTATGGACTCCCATAAACGTCTACGTAATGAAAATCAGGCAAATCTAAAAATCACATTCAATACCCACAAAATCCTCTTTGCGGATGGCACAACTCAAGAATTAGAATAATTACCCCAACACCATAGCCAAAAATCAAGCTGCCTTTTTATGGATTCTCCCGATTTCTGCGGCCTGGA
>NZ_FUKJ01000422.1 GCF_900163745.1 Crenothrix polyspora | reverse complement strand
TGATAAAGAAAATCTATTGCCGTTTATGGAAGAAGGTCGTCCGGTTACGCTGCTTGATATTAACAGTACCCAACATTTTACCGAGCCACCACCGCGTTATGGTGAAGCCAGTCTGGTTAAATCTTTGGAAGAGCATGGCATAGGCCGCCCTTCTACGTATTCAGCGATTATTTCTACCCTGCAGAATCGCGAATATGTCACGCTGGAAACCAAACGGTTTTACCCAACGGATGTGGGGAGAATCGTTAACAAGTTTTTGACCGAGCATTTTACCAAGTACGTCGATTACGATTTTACCGCTAATTTGGAAGACGATCTGGATGCGGTTTCGCGTGGTGAAAAAGAGTGGATTCCATTGATGTACGAATTCTGGACACCCTTCACTAGCTTAATTCATGAAAAGGAAGCCAGCGTTCAAAGAAAAGATGTCACCCAGGAAACTATTGATGAAAAATGTCCGGAATGCGCCAGCCCCTTGTCGATACGCCTAGGCAGAAATGGTCGGTTTATAGGCTGCACAAATTATCCTGAATGCTCGTATACCCGAAATTTAAATGACGATGCTAATGCGGTGGATGAGTCGGAAGTATTAGAAGGCCGGACGTGTCCAAGCTGTGCGTCACCCTTGGTCTTTAAGATGGGGCGCTATGGTAAGTTTATTGGTTGTAGCGGATATCCGCAATGTAAACATATCGAACCGCTAGAGAAGCCAGAAGACACCAATGTCGAATGTCCGCAGTGTAAAAAAGGCACTATACTCAAGCGTAAATCCCGTAATGGGAAAGTATTTTATTCTTGCTCAGGGTATCCTAAATGCAGTTACGCACTGTGGGGTGCGCCCATAAAAGAAAGTTGCCCAGACTGTAACTGGCCCATTTTGACGGTAAAAGAAACTAAAAAACACGGCACAGAAAAAGTATGCCCTCAAAAAGATTGCAAATATGCAACACCTTACGAAGGCGAGCTGGCTCATATTAATACTTAAATTTTGTCTTATGATTTTTGCGGGTGGTTATAAATCTATTGCAAGGCAGCATTGAAAAATAGAAAATTCTTGCAAGACTTGGTAAATATCACTATAATGGGAAGTTCTTATCGGGTCGCTAGCTCAGCCGGTAGAGCACCGCACTTTTAATGCGATGGTCATGCGTTCGAATCGCATGCGACCCACCAAATAAATCAAGGACTTAGGTTTTTAACCAAGTCCTTTTTTTATGTCACGTCACACTCACGTCACAGTTGCTCGTAAATAACCACAACAAACGGCAATAAACGCCGTACTGATTGCCAGCTTTTGAACAAAAAAAGCCACTCGTTAAAGTGGCTTTGTGTCTCAATTATGCGTTTGTGATTTACTTGATCGCTCCAATCTTAACAACATGCCATTGATAGATTCTAAGCCGTGTCGGTGCGTCCCTGATTAATGACGGCCTACCGCACTATCAACGCCACGCACAATGCCCAATGCTGATACCGCCTGTCCGGTCATGGCCGCTACTTGGTTAGAGATCAGATTTTTACCGTAGAGTTTTTCAAGTGCTTCTTTTAGTGCCGTTGTGCCATCTTAGTCAGGATGTGCCTGTATTGGGGCAGGTTCGCACCATTCTGCCTGTTTTAATCCGGTTACGGGTGTTTCCGGTGTTGGTGTTAGGTACTCTTTAGCCGTTGTCTGTGTGTCATCGTCCACGGTATCGGGTGCGGTAGTTTGGCCAGATAATGCGGCTGTTTCAATATAGCGCCATTGCCCTGCCCCTCTTTACTACCGTGCATTGTATTTTTCTTCCAATAATGTTGTATGAAAAGCTTGTTACTATAGATAATTGGTAAATATTCGCACTACCCCACAGACTACCCCAGCAAATGGGACAACGATGCACGTCG
>NZ_FUKJ01000126.1 GCF_900163745.1 Crenothrix polyspora | reverse complement strand
GTGCAGCAAACGGCCAATTAAGGTGGATTTGCCGTCATCGACATTGCCGCAGGTTAAAAAACGCAGCAGTTCTTTGTTTTCGTGCTGTGTCAGGTAGGCGTTAATGTCGGTGCTGATAAGTTCGGATTGGTGGGACATGGTTTTATTTCCTAGATAATTTTTTAAGAGCAATTGCGTTGCTAAATAGGTGTGATGTCAGTTGCAGAGGCATTTACTAATCCACGCCTTATAGCGCCTTCTTCATTCAGAACAATAACGGAAGCGGGTGTTAAGTTCCAAATTTTAACGGTTGGATTAAGTGCCTTTTTGAGCTTATTTTCTAAAGGCGGCAACCACTCTTTTTTGCTATTTTTAATAACCAAAATCAGACGAAAACTCACATTGGTGAGCTGCAATTGATAGAAATGATCGGATAGCTCGGTATGGCTTGTGGTGTGTCGTTGTAAATATATTGCAATGAACAGGGCTAAGCTGTTGCTGAGTTTTTCTTTAATTTCGTTAATGTATTCATTTGGATTTTGAGGCGAACTGGTTTTTGCTTCAACAATGGAAATTGTGGCTTTGTTTGTATCCTTAAATTCAAGCAACAAAAATTCTGCTATTTGTACGCCTATACGTTTGTTTATTTTTTTGAGCGTTTGGCTTTTTTCAATATAAAAACAGTGTCCCTCGGAGTAGGGCCCAAAAGTCATACCTGATTCAATAATCGGCTCTGTGGTCATCATTTAAATGCGAGATCCACTTCTTCTTCATAAAGCCGAATTGATTCATCAATGATAGGATTATCAGGCAAATCATCTTTTAAATCAGATTGTACCCATTCGTTATCTTGGAACGAAAGCGCTGGAATTGACATTTTTTGCTCTTGTGCAATCAGGAACAATTTTTTGATGACAAAGTAAGAATGGCTAGCCATAAAGAATTGAATGCCGTGTTTAGCGAGTATGGCGATAATATCCAGCAGCTTGGATATGGCTTCAGGATGTAAGGCAGATTCAGGTTCATCAATAAAAATAATGGATTTTTCGCTTAAGTAACCGTTGCCTAATAATGTATCTAGAATAGCGATTTTTTTAATACCTTCAGCGGTAGTGCCCATTGGAAAACGTTGGTCGCTTTTTTTGAAATACCAGCGTTTTTTGGCATCATCAAATTCTATTTTCCCTCCGATTATGACCTCTAAGCGTTGTCGTGAGTCATTGAAATCATTAGAACCTTGTCCACGAATAGGGGAGTCGGAATTATAAAATGGTGCTTGATCAAAACCAGTACCACCAGAACCATCAAAACCAAAAAATTGGTTTATTGCCGTTGGTGTTTGGTGCAATGCTCTCGCTAAATCCAAATAAGTATCATCAAATCCAAACTGCTTATCTAGTTCTCTGGATTTTAAAATAAGGTGATGCAGCGATAAGATTTCTTTTGCAGGTAAAAAAATGGAATTGGCGGCACGAGGTATCACTTGGTTTTTCAAAGTGCTTATAGTTTTAGTGGTGTTTTTGTCAAAACTGTAACTAAAATTATTTTCGTTAAACATTAAGCTAAAAGACAAAGTACCATCACTTAGTATTGTTACCAAGTCACCAATTTTTTCAGATTGAAAAGTCCAAAACAGCTTATCTGCCAAAATTTCGGCAGCGCTGTCCGGATTATCACCGCGTTTGAAATCTTCCAAGGTACGCACAGCACTGTACAGCGCTTTAAGCAAAAACGATTTGCCAGAACCGTTATTCCCAATCACCAGATTAATTTGCCCCAAGTTTTGCCAGTCAAGCTCGGTAAGCGGGCCAAAGTTTTTTAGCTGGACACTGTTAATCATACATATTCTCAGTAGAG
The DNA here is from genome assembly GCF_900163745.1 of Crenothrix polyspora. Lineage (GTDB taxonomy): Bacteria > Pseudomonadota > Gammaproteobacteria > Methylococcales > Methylomonadaceae > Crenothrix > Crenothrix polyspora_B. Next base: position 1,698 of record NZ_FUKJ01000126.1, on the reverse strand, counting down.
GCTATTAAAAGTAGCCTTCGCGCTTCTTCTGTTCCATAGAGCCGGCCTGGTCGTGGTCAATCAAGCGTCCTTGGCGCTCAGAGGTTGTCGTCAATAACATTTCCTGAATAATTTCCGGCAGCGTGGTTGCCGATGATTCGACAGCGCCGGTTAATGGATAGCAACCCAGGGTACGAAAACGTACCATCTTCATTTCAACTTTGTCATTAGGGCCAATTGGCATACGTTCATCATCAACCATGATTAACATGCCGTCGCGATTGACCACTGGCCGTTCCTTGGCAAAATACAGCGGTACAATCGGGATATTTTCCAGGTGGATATATTGCCAAATATCCAGCTCAGTCCAATTAGATAAGGGGAAGACACGAATGCTCTCGCCCTTGTCGATCTTGCCGTTGTAGATATTCCATAATTCAGGGCGCTGATTTTTAGGATCCCAGCGGTGGTTCTTATCACGGAAAGAATACACCCGCTCTTTGGCGCGGGATTTTTCTTCATCACGCCTTGCACCACCGAAAGCGGCATCAAACTGATATTTGTTCAGCGCCTGTTTTAAGCCATCGGTTTTCATGACATCGGTGTGTTTTTTACTGCCGTGGGTAAAAGGCCCAATGCCTTGATCTACACCATCTTGATTGATATGAACCAGTAATTCCAGACCCAGTTGTTTAACCAATTCGTCACGAAAGCTAATCATTTCCTGGAATTTCCAGGTGGTATCAACGTGCATTAACGGGAAGGGCGGTTTACCCGGATAAAATGCCTTCATGGTCAAATGCAGCATGACGGCAGAATCTTTGCCAATGGAGTACAGCATGACCGGGCGTTCAAATTCTGCCGCGACCTCACGAATGATATGAATGCTCTCTGCTTCCAGTTGTTTAAGATGGGTAAGTTTAAAATCAGTCATTGATAACCTTTGTAGGCTTTAAAAATCCGTCCGTTTGGACTGTCACGGTAACGGGTTGAATAAATTTAGATAGCTGGCTATTTTAGAGTGAACACGCGGGTAATACCAGACTTGTCTCTATTTTTGCTGGCATTTTAGTGAATAAAAACGCATAGACACTGCTCTAAATGAGCGAGTATTATTGCAAGACTAGGTTACATAATTGCATTTGATGAGGTATTACTATGGCCAATCCAGCTGTACAAATTAAACATATTTTAACACCTGAAGCCTATCTGCTACAGGAAAATGACAATCTTATGGAAATTCGCCATGAGTATGTTAATGGGCTTGTTTATGCTATGGGTGGGGCAAGTCGTGAACATAACCGTGTCAGTGGACGACTGTTTGTACGATTGGCGCAGCATTTGGAAGGGACACCTTGTGAGCCATTTCAATCGGATATGAAAGTGAAAGTGCAACGCGCTAACGATGTACGTTTTTATTACCCAGATGTACATGTCACCTGCGAGGAGGAAACCGACCGCTATTACAATGAACAGCCTTGTCTGATTGTGGAGGTGTTGTCTGATTCTACACAGCGTATTGATCGCACTGAAAAACGATTGGCTTATCAAATGCTGGAGAGTTTGCAAGAATACGTACTGCTATCGCAGGAGTCGCCTTATCTGGAAATCTATCGTCGCCGCACCGAGTGGCAGCGGGAATGTTTTGCGGGCAATGCTAGGAGGCTGTCCGAAAACTGTATAATTATCGATTAAATTTTGGCATGCCATCAATGAACC
>NZ_FUKJ01000099.1 GCF_900163745.1 Crenothrix polyspora | reverse complement strand
GCCTTAGTGGGGCTGAGGATGCCCTGCTCAAAAAACTGTTGGTGACTGCCAATCAACACCATATCGTGCTGGTTGCCGCTGCCTTGGAAAACAGCCCGGAACCTGGTTTCCCTGCGTCCCTGGATTTTGTCATTCCTGTTGTTTCAGCCGATCCTAAAGGCAATACCATACAGCCACATTGGAAAACCAATCAAGAGGTCATTGCTGCGCCAGGCGTTGAAATTCTGACGACCGCCCCTGGCAATGGCTACGATTTCTTGTCCGGTAGCTCACTGGCAGCAGCTCACGTCAGCGGGGTTGCCGCCCTACTGTTGCAGTATCAACCAGGACTTGAACCCATGATGGTCAAGTCCGTGTTGAAACAAACAGGTCGGTCGAAAACGTCCAATCAGCCCGAAGGCAGCCCGTTTCCGATATTGATTGATGCTTGCCATGCTTTAGCGGCTCTTGGCGCAGCGGTTGATTGTCTCTAAATTTTATTGATTAACTTCAGGCATCGGCACAGTGTGATTTGTTTTCTTATGGCACTTAGAGTTGAATTCATGTTTGCCGTGTCACCCTCTGATTTTCGTTCTGGACACTCGGTTTAAATTGGTATCTCAACGACAATGCCCTAATCAGGGCGGATTACGAACAAGTCAGTTTCGATGACGGCGTCAGTGACGGCAAAGATCGTCCCACCGAAACGGGTTTTGGACACCCGTTTTCAATTAGCGTTTTAAACCACCTTACACCAGGAGTAACACTCATGAACATTAATTTTAAACGCACTGTGTTGGCGGCGGCACTGACGCTGTTTACCGCCAATGCGGTACATGCCGCCGAGGTGGTGTTGCTGAACGTTTCTTACGATCCGACACGCGATTTACAAGGAATACAACCCCGTGTTTGCCAAATATTGGCAAGCCAAAAAAGGCGATACTGTGACAGTTAACCAATCCCACGGCGGCTCTGGTAAACAGGCGCGGGCGGTCTTGGATGGCTTGGAAGCGGATGTCGTGACCTTGACATTGGCCTACGATGTTGACCAGCTGTACCAAAAGCGCAAGCTGATTCCTGAAAACTGATAAACTTTGTTACCCAACAACAGCGCTCCTTATACCTCGACCAAAGATTGGAATGACCTTGTTAAATTTGCACTGATGTAAATTGGCTGTTTTTAACGCATTGATTCATAAGTTCTAGCAGACTTGTGTATAAGGAGATGGCATAAGCTCTATTATTATCTTGACGGAAGCCGCCACTACACCTATAAGGAAAGATTTTATTTCTTGTTAGAAAAATAGGTCATCATGCTGCCGCTGGAAAATATTTCAAGATATAAAATTGAGAAAATATTAGGGCGAGGTGCAGTAGGCACGGTTTATAAAGCTTACGATCCTGTCATTAATCAAGCAGTAGCCATCAAGGTTATTCACAAGCAATTATTAGAGCAAGATGACTCTGGTGAACAACTCCAGCGTTTTAGAAATGAAGTGCTCGCTGGTCGACGATTAAAGCACCCCAATATAGTATCCATCTATGAATATGGTGAAGAACGCGATGTGGCTTTTATCATCATGGAATTTATTGAGGGTCGGCAATTAAAAGATTTCCTTGATGAAAACGCATCTATTGATCTAGAAAGTGTGCATAAAATAATGCAGCAGCTCCTAGCCGCCTTGAATTATGCCCATGAACAAGGGATTGTGCACCGTGATATTAAACCGGCCAATATCATGATCATGAAAAATTGGCGAATTCAAGTGGCTGATTTTGGAATTGCCAAAATTGAAAGCTCGTCAATGACTCAAACAGGTATGATTATGGGTACGCCTAATTATATGTCTCCTGAACAATGTTTGGGTGAGCGAATTGATCATCGGACAGATATTTTTTCTGCTGGGGTGGTTTTTTATCACTTATTAACGGGTAAAAGGCCTTTTGAAAGTGCAACCATGATGGGAACTCTTCAGCAAGTATTAAAAGATACCCCAATCAATCCCTCTAGACTAAATCAACATATTTCTCCTTTTTTAGATAAAATTATTGAGAAGGCAATAGCAAAGAACCCTGAGAATAGATTTCAATCCGCACACGAATTTTCAGACGCTCTAGACTGGGCAATGAAAGCGGAAAACTTTCAAACCTTGGCGGCACATGTAGATGACGCTACCGTGATAACGCCAAAGCCCTGGCCAAATGCGAAAGCGGCTGGGGATACAAAGACCAATGGAAAATCGGCGCCAAAAAATGCTTTAACTAAGTCATGGAAGCACAAGTGGATTAGTCTAATAAGTGCAGGGGTATTGTCCGTTGTCATTATTGGACTGGCTATACAAAATACATACAAACAACCTAATGAAAAAACAGTTAGGCCGATTGAGGAACCAATAATCGTTAAGCCGCTCGATGAGGTACATTTGGAACCTTTATCAAATACGGATGCAATCAGCAAAATACCCGCTGAAACCTCGGTTGAAACTACGTCTGCTTCCAGCATAGCCAAGCCGCTGCCCAAAGAAGCCCTATCTACATCTGAAAGTAATGGGGCTTTGACCCTGGCCACTGGCAAGCCGGACTATAAAATAGGTGAAACTTTAAAAGTTCATTTTTCTGTGACAGAGCCTTTGTATGTCCGCATAGTGGTGATCAATTCAAAAGGTGATGCCGTCACCTTATTTCCGAATCCCTACCAAAAAAACAGCTATTGTAAACCGGGCAAAAACTATAGTATTCCCCCTAAAGGCGCACGTTTTACGCTCGATATTGGTGCTCCGACAGGCACTGATAAAATTCGAGCCATTGCCAGTAAAACACCCATCCCTGCGGATGTGATGGCCTTTACCCAAGACGGGCAATTTGACGACAGTAAAATGGCAGGCTATACCATCAGAGCTGCTACCGACTATGTTATCCACCGATAGAGAGACCTAGTATGAATCTATTGAAACCGCTCCTTATCACCGCTTGTTTTTTATTGGCATTGCACATCACAACTGCATCGGCTGAACAAGTGCAAATTTATGACCAGCCGCCCAGTGCTGAAGAAATGGGGCGGGTATTATTCGATCAAAGCCCAGAATCATCAGAGCCGTCATCTGATGTCAAAATGCGCTCCATCAGTTTTGGTACAAAAACGCCGCCTGAGTCCAAAAACAAGGTAGTGGCTAAACCCAGGCACAGCATTTCTAAACACAAAGCCATCGCCAAGTCTGCCGGGCATAAAAATTCTGTCGGTCCTAAAAATAAAGCCAAGCCAAGCCAAGCTCCTGCAATGGTTAGTATTGGTCTACCCATTAAATTCATCTATAACTCGGATGAAATTTTGGCTACATCACTGCCGTTCCTTGAAGAAGTTGGCAAAATGCTCACCTTGCCAAGGTATGCGGCTAAACGCCTGGTCATCGAAGGCCATACTGATGCGATAGGGTCGGATAGTTATAATAAAACATTATCGCAACAGCGCGCCAACGCGGTGAAACACTACCTGAGCCAACACTTTGGTATTGCCGAGACACGTTTGCGGGCTTATGGTTTGGGTGAGTCCAGGCCTTTACCTGACTACAGCCCCGATGATGAGGCCAACCGGCGCGTACAATTTTACAGCGCCACACAAAACTGATGCGGCATAGCCTTTGGGGGGTGTTGTTTGGGTTGTTTTTCATCGGTTCCAATGCCAAGGCAAGCACCGATGTCCATTCAAGTCAACAACCACTGGCTAAAGTTATTGTACGGCGTAGCCCTCTTGAACAGGCCATCGACCTGGCCTTGAAAACAAAAATTGGCCGACAGTTCAGACACGATATTGCCGAACTTGCCCGACAAGGCAAAATTCGAGTGATGGCATTGGAAGCGCGGCATTATGGTGAATCCGGCGAAGGCTGCGTCATGTGGGCCGGCCAGTATTACTATGAAGGCTTGTTCATGGTATTGAACGAAAAACAGACGGTGGCAGAGCTGGCCAGCTCATTGATCCACGAAGCCGACCATTACCGACAGATCAAGCGCATTAACAGCAAAAAACCAGCCACGCCGGTAACAATTGCTTGGCTGGAAATTTCCGCTTTTGCCACGCAATTAGACTTTATTGAAGCGTTGGAAAATCAAGGGTTGACTGATCGTAAAGTCTTATTTATAGCCGGAGGAAAGATAGTTTTTGACATCATGGCCGCCGCCCGTGCCGCTAAAAACCAACCCTCTGACCAGGCTTATAAAGTCGCCATTGGCAAAATGATCGAATTCGGCTATCCTCGACAAGAACTTGAGCGTATCTTAGTGGTAAAAAACCCGACACATTGTCAAGGGGCAGTGCTTCCCGACAATGCCAACAAGATGTTAAATCATTAATATTAGGTTAACGGTCATGATAAAAACAACGTCGTTAGTGCAATCCATAATACTGATTTTGCTGGTAGGATGTGTCAGTGATCCGGCTGAACTACAGCGCCGCGCCGGTGATATTGCCAAGGTTGAGGGCATGGCCGATGCCGATAAGTTGTTTATCGTCGATTGTTTGTTACCGGGGCAAATTCGACGCTTAGGGTCGAAAATGACCTACCTCACCGCACGCAGGCCACTTAAAACCCCGGCGCTTGATTGCGAAACACGGGGCGGTGAATATATCGCTTACGACCGCGCCAACACGGCAACGGCATTACAAACCTGGTTGCCGCCAGCGCAGGCAGGCGATGCGGAAGCACAGGCTTACGCGGGGGAAATTTATGCCAAAGGCCAAGGACTGCCGCCCGATTATAAAGC
>NZ_FUKJ01000165.1 GCF_900163745.1 Crenothrix polyspora | reverse complement strand
CGAATAAGTCCAGTACTCAGAACCGTACAAACCCATCGTCCGATAATGCGGGTTAAACACAGCGCCTTCCCGTGCCCACACCTTATCGGCTGCCAGCAACGCCATAGCACCACCTGCACCCGCGCCACCCCATACGGCTGAGACAGTAAATTTAGTCTGCGTGGTGATGATTTCCCACACCACGTCATCAATGGCGTTGATGTTGCGCCAAGATTCGTTGGCAGGGTTATCGGCCGCCTCTATGGCGTTAAGGTGGATGCCATTGCTCCAGAAATCCGTGCCCCCCATCAGCACCAGTACTTTAGTGGGGCGTTCCTCGGCAATCTGGTAAGCCAAACGCAAACGGCGGCATTGTTCGGTGTCCATTGCGCCATTGTGGAAATCAAAGTGCAGATAACCCACCTGGTTTTTTTCTTCATACCAGATTTCCTTGAAGGTTTTGTCTGTGCCCATGTACAGCAGATCGATAGGCGATTCGGGCACATCGGCCACCAGCTCACCTAAAATTCTGGCGGCAGGCAGCTTGTAATCATAAACACGGTTGTTGCCAAAAAAACGCTTGTAGAAGGGTTGCTTGGTGACGTTTTTCCTTTTAAGGTGTGAAATCCACACGGCACCGTCAATTGCCGCGCGGCAGATTGCCCCGTGGCGTTTGGCAATGATTTCGCCGGGTTGCCAACCTTGTAACTGGTTTTCTTCATAGACACCGTAGAGGTAATACTCTTCACCGTTAATGGTATCCAAAACCCCCGGATTGCTATCCCCGGCGCGGATCTTTTTGAGAATGGTCTGTACGTTGTCGCATGTCCAATCGATACGCCGGTCTGGCTGCTTCATGAGTGGGCGCAAACGGCCATGTACTTTAGGGTCGGCATAGTTAAGGGGTTCAGGGGCAAAGTCTTTCGCCTCAATGTGCAACAGGGTTTCAAACACTGCACCGATTGCGGCATGGGTTACTTCACGGCGGTAAATGCTCGCTTTGCTGGCCGGCCGCATTTTAAAGCTTGGACTGCTCCATATATCCCCCGCATCCATCTCCTCGACGGCCTGCAACGCAGTGACCCCCCATTCTTCCTCATCGTCCATGATCGCCCAATCCAGTGACGAGGGTCCCCTGTCGCCCCGGATACCTGGATGGATAATAATACAGTGGTGCGTACTATAAACATCCTTGGGGATTCTTTCTTTCAGGAAGGGACAGACGATGACATCAGGTTGGAACAGGTTGACTGCTTTTCTGACATCTTCGGCACTCAGTGCCAAGGTAACGGAAATGTCGTGGCCTAGATAGTCCAGTTCCACATGAACGCGCTGGCAAAGACCATTGTAGGCCGATGAGATGAGTAAGACTCGCATGATGGGGTATCCTCAAGTTTTATTGTTATTGTTTATTTTTTTGCATTGGGATTAAAATTTGGAATGAATTAAAAATATCGGTCGACTCGGTAACTTTCCGAAAGATGAAAATATTCTTAAAAGGGCTGCTTTGCAAGCTTAATTTAAGATAAGTTAAGTTGTCGCAGCGCCCCTAACTTGTCCTATGGCTGCATAAGTATCTACACAACTTTTCATGTCAATAAAAACAATAAGTTAAAAGATAACCAAACTCTCTCTCCTACTGGAGAGAGTTGGGGTGAGGAGAATAAAATCAAGCATTTAAATTCCCCTCATCCCAGCCTTCTCCCGCTGGAGAAGGAGCTTGAAACTTGTGTAGATACTTATGCCTATGGCTGCTGGGCGTAGAACGGTTGTTACCGATTCAGTAACATGAGCTTAGGCACTATGCACCACTGGATATCGTGTTGAAATCAGTGAAGCACGCCTCGCAGCGGCGCGGGGGTATTATGGCGATTGCGGGCGATATGTTGACCCTGACGGACTTGTCGAAAATTCCAACCGCAAAAAATTGATATTGATTAAGGTCGGATTACCGACCTGTTCTGAGGTATTTTTGTTCAGTATAACAATACCTTCGCCAATTTTGGATTTTGACCTAAATTTGATCAAAATGGATGCAAGCTGAAAATATTAAATACATAAAAATCAATTACTTAAAATTTTTCCAGATACCACTTCCAACTGACTTTATCCGTTTGGCGAAGGTATTGGTATAATAAACTGCATTAAAGCCATAGCATGATGATTTACATCAGTAATGTCGCTGCACCGAAAACTTTGCCAAGGCAATTAAAGCATCTTTATATTCAGACTCTTCCAAAACAGCCAGAGCGTTGATGGCTTTATCCACTTCTTCATCAGCTCGCTGTTCCGTATAGGTAATCGCCTGAGTGCTTTGCACTATCGCGTAAACCTCGTTGAAAGCCTCACGATTTCCCTGTTTAATCGCATCGATAATAATCTTGGCTTCGCTAGGATTGCCTTTTTGAATTGCATGAATCAAAGGCAATGTCGGCTTGCCTTCAGACAAATCATCACCCAGATTTTTACCCAGCTCTTCTTGGCTAGAGGTGTAATCTAATGCGTCATCAATCAACTGAAAAGCAATGCCCAAATGCTGGCCGTATTCTGCCAAACCGGCTTCCACCTCGGCTGACGTGCCCGAAATGACGGCACTCAAGCGTGTCGCCGCACTGAACAAAATGGCCGTCTTTCTGGCAATCACTTCCAGATATTTTGCTTCAGTAGTTTCTGGATTATTACAGTTCAATAACTGTAATACTTCGCCTTCGGCAATGGCGGTGGTCGTTTTGGATAAAATCTCCATCACCCGCATATTGCCAGTACGCACCATCATTTCGAAGGCTTTAGAATACAGATAATCACCGACTAAAACACTGGCAGCGTTACCCCAAACCGCATTAGCCGATTCTTTGCCGCGTCTTAAATCAGATTCATCAACGACATCATCGTGCAATAAGGTTGCCGTATGGATAAATTCAATCACCGCCGCCAAAATCAAATGATTATGGGTAGTGCCGCCCAGTGCTTTGCCAGCCAACAACAACAGCATAGGGCGCAGTCGCTTACCCCCGTTGCCGACAATATAATGCCCCATCTGGTTAATGAGCACGACATCCGAACTTAACTCATCAATAATCAACTGATCGACGGCTTTGGCCTCAGTTGTCGTTAAATCCTTGATAGAGTCGAAATTTATGATCGAGGTTGATGCCGAAGCTGAATGTAATTGCGATACCATCATTTAACGCTAAGTGTATGAATTTTGATTGCTTTCATGAGAATAATCTATGAAAAATAAAGTAATTGCGCTATTATACCCGAACACAGGCTGAATCAGACAACCTATTGAATAAAGTATGTCGCTGGCAATTGCCATGCTTTATGTTATTTAAAGTGCCGTATTGGTGCAGGCATTAAACTTATGTTTGACTTGTATGGTTTTTAAAAATATAATCGTCTGTTCAGTTATTTCACAGATTAATGCTTGATGGAGCTTGCTCGGATGTATGCGGTAATTCAAACAGGTGGTAAACAGTACCGCGTTGAAGAAGGTACTTATTTAAAAATAGAAAAGCT
>NZ_FUKJ01000131.1 GCF_900163745.1 Crenothrix polyspora | reverse complement strand
TTCCGATCAATATTCATATAACATATTGTTTTATATTGATTTATTTAAAATAACAACTCTAATTAAATAAATCCCACTCTTTTTCAAATGGGGGAGTGAATACTTAGGTGATTTTTAATAATGAATCTACCAAAAGAATTGTCCACAAAAAACACGAAATATAAAGCTCTTTTTCTTGTTTTTCGTGCCTTTCATGGACACATGCTTTGTCATAATATTTTCAGGGAAATTTTCTGCTGTACGTTGTAAATGCTCCCTGAAAAATAGCATAAACACGGTTGCGGAGCAAAACCAGCACACTGCTAGCGCAAACAGGTCGTGACTCAAAAAATGTGCCCCGCGCATTTCTTGTGCAATACTGAACACACCGCCAGTGAGCAGGCCAATCGCTAAACCGTAAAATTTGTATTCTGGCTTAACGATGAGGCAGAAAAAATACAGATTGACCAGGGTGTAACCCAGGCTGGAATGACCGGCCGGAAAACAATGGCCGACACTCAGTTTATCGCTGATACTATCAAGCAATTGTATATGCGGCTTACTGCCGCCAAACAGGCTTAGATCCCACGGGCAATAAATGTGGGTATGGTTTTTGAAATAGGTAATCACCAACGGCCCGCTGATGCCTGCAATCACTAAAAACGCTAAGGCGCGTCGATACGGTAACAAGCTTGATGTCGCCCTGAATGACATCAGTAAGCAAATGAGCATACTGCCGCCAATGGCATACACCACATTACGGCCACTTTTATGAATAACCGTTTGCAATAACCAATGCTCCCGGTAAGGCCATTGATGCAAGGCCGTATTGTAAAAATGTTTGGCGAGCCACACGTCAATCTGGGTATATTGAAAACACAGCAATAAAGCCAGCCACGCCAAGAGAGGCAAGGTAATGTGGTGTTTAATAAATGAGCTAAAACTTAGTGAAGCTTGAGGATTCAAGAGCTAACCTTTATTCCCGACAACCATGAAAAATATCATAGCCTTTGTTGTAGACGCTGGTTTGTACAGACATCAAACCCAGCACCGAATGGAACAGGTTATCATGTGAATAGTGCGCGGCACTGTTTTGTTTTAAACACGCCTTATCGATGCCAAATTTTTCAGCGAAACCTTTAGATAACCAGAGAATAAAGGGGATATGTTTTTGTTCATCCGGTGCCAGCATGTACGGTAATCCGTGCAGGTAAATACCGTTTTCGCCTAATGATTCACCGTGATCAGACATATACAGCATGGCTGTGTGGTAGTTAGTGCTGTTTTGTTGCAGAAAGTGGATGACTTGGGTTAAGAAATGATCGGTATATAAAATGGTATTGTCGTAAGCGTGGACAATCTGATCCTGTGGACAATCCTGTACCTGGTTAGTGTCACATTCTGGCGTAAACACTTTGAACTTGGACGGATAGCGTTTGTAATACGCTGGGCCATGACTGCCTTTTTGGTGCATGACAATAACACTGTCGTTGGGCAGTTTATCGACCATAGCCTGTAAACCGTGTAACAGCACCTCGTCATAACATTCTTCGCTGTTGCACAGATCAGGGATTTTCAGGTTTTCCATCGCCTCGGTCGGTGTTCTGTTGCATACACCTTTGCAACCGGAGTTATTATCACGCCAGAACACACTGATGCCCGCGTGTTTCAATACATCTAAAAGATTTTCCCATTTTTCGGCTTTGGCTTCATCGTAATCATCGCGGCTAAACTGCGAAAACATGCACGGCACTGAAGCGGCAGTGGCTGTGCCACAGGAATGCGTGTCGGGGAAATTGATAATATCTTCCTTGCCCAGTTCAGGATTGGTTAATTGGCTGTAACCGTTCAGCGAGAAATTTTGTGCTCGTGCCGTTTCACCGACCACCAGTATCAGTAAGGATTTTTTGCCGCGTGTTTGCCAGGTTGTGGTCTGCCTGGCATCCAGACCAAGCGCGGCAACGTTAATCACTTTGGGATGCGCCGAACGTTTCAAATATTTGATTAATGCGTAGACTGCGTGGTTCGGGTCAATCAAATAGCGTAAATGTTTGTTATTCCTGTCGACAAAAGACAGTTCCTTGTAGTTGCTAAATATTGCGCCAGCGAGTACGCCAATCGCCAATACAAATACAATAACGCGGGTGGACAGTTCTTTTAAAAAAGGTTGATATTGAATATCGGTATGGTAAATCAGCATGGCCGGTAACAGGCCCCAGAACAGGATATGTAGCACTAATTTAATGCTGATTAATTCTAATATCTCCTTTGAATCAGTCTCGAACATGTTTTGTATCATCGAGGTATCGACAATAACCCCGTAAGAGTCCATAAAAAAGCTGATGACTGAAGCGGTAATCAGTATCACAATCACAAACGGTTTAAACAGGTATTTATTGGCAAATACAGATAGCAATGCCGTAAACAAGGCGATTAGCGAGATAACAATGGCACACTTAAAACCGATACCGGTAAATGACGATTGATCAGCCACTTTGAAGGCTGCTTGAAAAAATGATTGATTATCGAATAGCGCCAGGAACAGGGCCGTGGCAAGCAGCAACTGGGTGAGCGTTAACGTTGGCTTTGGCCATTTTTTTGACAGCATGATTAAAGACGGTGTTAGATGAAACTAGAGGTAAGGTTTGGTGAATCTGTGATAATTTTGCGGCGGTATGCTTTGTAATGGGCGGTTATTTTGAGATACGCTACACGCTAGAGTCTTTTATATGGCGATCATTATCGTCCACAACGCTAGAAGGCTACCGTATCTCAGGTGTTTGATGCGAAGCTCAGTTGATTTCTTTTTTTTCTACATTGCCTGCTTTATCAATGGAAACATCCCATTGTTTGCCACCTGATTCCAGGGTGACATCAAATTCTTCGCCAACACCATTAGGATTTACGATCAGGAAGGCTTCTTTGATAGAATATTCGGGGAATACTTTTTTCAGGTTTTCCCGACTGCTTGCAAACATCAGGTCATCGGCGGCAATGTTAATACCGGAGACATGGTAATTGCCGTTGGCTCGGTAGATATCCATTGCGCTGACATTGTTTTCTTTAAGACGCACTTCGATAACATCCTGGCCAAAATGTTTGGTGGTTTCAGCGCTAATATCGCTAGCCTTGGGGTGTTTTTTATTCAGGTGCTGCATTACTTTTTCGGGTATAGCTTCTTTACTCATCACTTCTGCATAAGCTGAGATTGAGCACGCTGTTAATACTAAAAAACTTAATTTTAAAAAATAGTGTCGCATTGTCGTGTTTACCTGAGAGTAATTATTAGTAGGGAGTGGTTAAGAATTGCCTTAAAACCCGTACCTATTGTACATGGGTTTCCCGGCACTTCGGGTTTATATTACAAACTGTTGCAGGGTTTTGCGCTATGAATTGGTCGGTTTATATCATCTTGTGCAGTGATGATTCTTTATATACAGGCATCACTACGGACATCGCCAGACGCTTTAAGCAACATGCCGCACAACAGGGGGCTAAATACTTTCGTGGGAGACAGCCCATGCAACTGGTTTATACGGAAGCTGAGCATAGTCGCCGTTCTGCCAGTCAACGTGAATGTGCCATCAAAAAGCTTAGTCGGTTGCAGAAATTGCAGTTGATTGCATCGAGCCGTGATTGCTCACCATTCATTCAGAATTAGCTGGGTACATCAATCAAAACAGTTTTTCCCGCGCATTATCCAAAATAGCGGTAACCGCCGGATGCTTAAGCTGTCTGCGTACCGTAATTGCGTAAAAACGTTCGGAAACCGCATCGATTCTGCCTACCGTTTCCACCACATATTGGCGTTGAATTTCAGCCTCCACGGTTGTTGGTGCGACAAATAGCCCCAAGCCGCCTCTGCCAAAGGTTTTTATCAAGGCGCTGTCTTCAATTTCTGCCTGAATTTTTGGTCGGATACTTTCGCTATCAAACCATTGATCGAGTGAACGACGCAGTGCCGTATTACCTGTGGGTAGTAAAAATGGTGCGCCACGCAAAGAATGCGGAAAATTTGGCCGGTAAATAGCCGCTAATTCTGCTGTTGCAAATACTGAAACCGAGCTTTCTCCCAGCAAATGATTGAATACGTTGGCGTTACTGTTAGAGGTCAGTGGCGTATCAGACAGTACCAGATCAATGCTCTGCAATGAAATATCAGTTAACAGGCGCTCCACCTTGTCTTCATAACAAAAAATTTGTACCGGTTCTGGTAGTTGAAAAACCGGCCGCATCAATTGATAAACCACCAATTTAGGCAAAGCATCGGCTATACCGATACTAAGACGTAAAGCTCTGCCGGTGGGTAAGCCTTTTAAGGTATTACCCAGCTCTCGGCCTAAGGCAAAAATCTCGTCGGCATAATGGAAAACAATGCGACCCGTATCGGTCAGCACCAGTTTTCGACCGTTTTTGTAGAACAATTTCTCGCCAATGGCCTGTTCAAATACCGTCAGTTGGCCACTGATAGTCGGTTGAGCAAGATGCAGCTTTTCGCAGGCACGGGTAATGCTACCTTCGCTTACTACATTCCAGAAATAAAACAAATGCTGATAGTTAATACGTTGCATAGTGGTTTAAAGTATCGTAATTTTCGATGATTTTATTCTAAACATTCTATTTAACAATAATAATTTTATTGTGTAAGCTATCTCCAGTCGCAAAATTTAATGAAGTGTAAATCTTTTTAATATTCACTGAGTAGGTGAAATTTAAGTGCTAAAAATATCTGGCAAACTAACTATGAATACATTTGATAATGACACAGAACTCAGCCGATCAAATCGCCTTTTGGAATCGGTGTTGACCCGCGTATTGAAAACCCAGACGCAACCGGAAGTTACCGTTTCAGTCGAGCAGCTACAAAAGCGCTTCGCCGGATCAGTGCATGACAGCCTTCCCAACAAACGTAGTCACCTGTTGGCAATCGTTGAAAACCTAAAGCCTGAATCCATCAGCGGCGTGGTGCGGGTATTCAATCACTATTTCAGCTTGCTGAATATCGCCGAGGAAGCTCATTATCTGGGATTGCGGCGACGGCAAGCCGAACAGGGCGGTCATTACTGGCCGCATTCATTCCATGACACCTTATTGGCACTGAAAGATTCAGGCGTAACGCCTGACAAGCTGCAAGTGCTGCTGGACGAGTTGCTGTATTTGCCGGTGATGACCGCACATCCCACGGAAGCCAAACGGCGCACCGTTAAGAATGCGTTACGCAATGTGTTTTTGACCCATGAAATGCTGGGCGACAAACGCTTGAAGGGTTATTTACGCAAAGACGCGCTTGAACGGCTGCAAGCCCAGATTCAAATGCTATGGAAAACCGATGAAGTGCGGGGGCGAAAAATGACCGTCGCCGATGAAATTGATGCGGGACTGTTTTATTTTCCGCTGTCGCTATTTCAGGCAACCGCACGGGTTTACCGCAACTTTGAGCGCTCGGTCAGCGATGTCTATGGCGAAGCAGCGGCTTTACAGGTTCGTATTCCCAGCTTTTTGCAGTACGGTTCCTGGATTGGCGGTGATCGTGATGGTAATCCCAATGTAACGTCGCAAACTACTATCATGGCCTTGCGTCTGCAAGCGCAAACCATTTTGCAAGAATACATCCGGCGCTTGGATACACTGCATGGCCAGTTTTCCCATTCTTATGGGCTTTGTGAATTATCGCCTGTCTTTGTAGACAGTTTGGCAGCGGATCGCGCGAAGCTCGGTGGATTGATTGCTGCACTGGAAAAACCCTATTTACAAGAGCCTTACCGGCATAAGCTGGCCATTATGAAGTACCGTATGGAGCGTAGCTTGTTACAGGTTCAGCAACATTTGCGCGGAGAGCCTGAGTTACCCGATCGGTATGCGTATTCAGATATATCGGGCTTTCTGGCCGATTTACGTTTGATCGACAGTTCGTTGCGGGCGCACGGTGATGCCAATATTGCCAACCTGGAGTTGCACGATTTAATCCGTCTGGCGGAAACTTTTGGCTTTCATTTGATGCAACTGGATATACGTCAGGAATCAACGCGGCACAGTGATGCGGTGGCGGATATTTTGGCTGCGTCTTTGGGTTTGCATTATAGCGAACTCGATGAAAACCAACGGCTTGCCTTACTGAGTGAGGCTGTTGCGACACCGGGTGGCCTGATTTATGATCGTGCGACTTTATCGGTTGCTACCCGTGAGACGTTGGATGCATTCGATGTCATGGCCAATATGCGCCGGGAAATTGGTGTGCAGTGTTTTGGTAAGTACGTGATTTCCATGACGCACTCGGCCAGCCATGTCATGGAAGTGATGCTGCTGGCGGCACAAAGTGGCTTGGTGGGTCGTCTGGGTGGGCGCTGGTATTGTCACATTGGTGTAAGTCCGTTGTTTGAAACCATCGATGATTTAAGCCGCATCGATGATGTACTTACGCGATTATTTGATACCCTGGTCTACCGCGAATTATTGCGTGTATCGGGTGACCGCCAAGAAATTATGCTCGGTTATTCTGACTCCTGCAAAGACGGTGGCATTTTGGCTTCCGCCTGGGGACTATCGCAAGCACAGCGTAAAATTATCGCCATTGCAGAACCACGAGGCATTAAATGCCTGTTGTTCCATGGCCGTGGCGGTACGGTTGGGCGGGGAGGCGGTCCTACGCACGAAGCCATTTTGGCGCAACCACCGGATACCGTGCGTGGACAAATCAAATTCACCGAACAGGGCGAGGTGTTGTTCTACCGCTATAACAATATGGAAACTGCGGTCTACGAGTTGACGATGGGTATTACCGGTTTGCTGAAGGCCAGTGTCAGCCTGGTGCAAGCGGTCGCGGGCGATCATCCCGACAATTTGGCGCTGATGGATGAACTGGCACGTATGGGTGAACACGGTTACCGTGAACTGACCGAACGCACGCCCGGTTTTCTGGATTATTTCTACGAAGCCACGCCGGTCGGTGAAATTGGCCAGCTTAATATCGGCTCGCGGCCATCGCACCGTAAAAAACAGGATCGTTCTAAAAATTCGGTACGTGCTATTGGCTGGGTATTTGCCTGGGCGCAGTCTCGGCAAACGTTTCCGGCCTGGTATGGTATTGGCATGAGCCTTTCGACCTGGTGTGCAGGCAAACCTGAACGCTTTGAAAAGTTGCAAGCCATGTACCGTGACTGGCCGTTTTTTCGCAATTTGTTAAGCAATGCCCAAATGGCGCTGAGCAAATCTGATATGGACATTGCCAAGGAATACGCAGGACTGTGCGTTGATCCTGAAACTGGCAAACGGGTTTATGGTTTGATTGCCAGCGAGCATCAGCGCTGTGTGGAATGGATTCTGGAGATTGCCAACGCAGGTAAATTACTGGAAGACAACCCTGTTCTAGCGGCCTCATTGCATCGGCGCGATGCGTATTTGGGGCCGCTTAATTATCTGCAAGTGTTTTTGTTGCGCAAAGTGCGTGAAGTTGATGCTACGCAGGTTGATGAAAATCCATGGTTAAAACCATTGCTGCGCAGTATTAACGCAATTGCGGCAGGGATGAGGAATACAGGGTAATTTCGGTATAATTGCCGATATAAAACCAGTCGTACTTTTTTATATCTTATTGATCTGGCCTATTAAAGTTAATTTTAAATACCTGTATTAGCGTGGTTGCTATGAAAAATACGACACATTTGACCAGTAATAAAGACGAGTCCCCCAGTTTTTTGCGAGGTGCTTTAATGTGGCGCGGTTCCGTTTCGCCACGTATTTTGCCAACGTTATTTTTACTGTGTTGTTATCCTGTGCTATTGGTTGTGTTAGATCATTACTGGCAACCTTTACCCTATCTTGATGTGACACCGTTTGAATATACGGGTGTTGTACTGGGTTTGGTATTGGTGTTTCGAACCAATGCTGGTTATGAGCGTTGGTGGGAAGCTCGCAAGTTATGGGGTGGCATTAATAATCAGTGTCGAAATATTGTTATCGGTGCGTTGAATTATGGGCCGCATGATCTGGCATGGCGTACAGCGATGGTAAAGTGGACAATAGCGTTTGCTTTTGCGACCAAAGAATCGCTGCGTAATAGCAAAAACTTTACGCAGCTGGCCGATGTATTGAGCGAACAAGAATTAAATGAGCTAAAGTCAGCTGTACACATGCCGCTGTTTGTTGCCAGTAAAATAGCGGCGTTGTTACAAAAAGCACGATCTGGACACAAAAATGTCGATGGTTTCGATTTGGATGGCTTTGAATTTGGGATATTGGAAGGGCAGAGGGTTTTACTGGTAGATCATGTTGGCGCGTGCGAAAGAATTTTAAAAACACCTATGCCGCTGGTTTATGCCATAAAAACGCGACGCTTTATCTTTATGTTTTTATTATTGCTGCCCTTTTCGATATTGGAAAAAGCTGATTTTAATACGGCGGCTATTTTTTTTCTAGTGGCCTATCCATTACTGTCTTTGGATAGAATTGGTATTGAGTTGCAAAGCCCATTTAATACCAATAGCTTAAGTCATTTGCCTTTGGATTCTATTTGCGACACAGTTAAGTTACATTGTTTGGCTCTATTGGAGCAAGTCAGTCGTACAACGAGCAAGCTATGAACTGGCAAGAAATGTTTGAAAATCAAAAAATTATCAGCCCTATGTTAAATACAGTTAGCTAGGTTATCGCTCAGCTTACACATTTTTCATATTTTTAAAACTTGATAGGTCTACCATGAATCATTTTCCCAGACCAGACGAAACAAATGATTATTTAGCCGACTATGTAGGCTTATTAATCAACAGTCTAAGAAAATTAAAAGGGGAGTGTCTTACCGATTTATCCTTGAGTCTGGCAGAACAGGCAAAACAGGTTTTTGAGGCTCCCTATATACTTCTAGCGCACAACGCAACCAATGATCCTGTTTTCCAGTATTCAAACAAAACTGGGTTGGCGCTTTTTGAAATGTCCTGGCATGAGTTAACAACACTGCATTCAAAATATTCAGCTGAACCTCAAAACCGCGACCAAAGAGAAAGGTTTTTGAATGAAGTCTCTTTAAAAGGCTATGTTGATAATTATTCAGGAGTCCGTATATCAAAAACCGGCAAAAGGTTTGAAATTAAAGCCGCAACGGTGTGGAATATAATGGATGCTAATAATATAAAGCGGGGGCAAGCAGCGATGTTCAAAGACTACACTTACTTATGAATAACCTATGAAATATCTAAAAATTTCGTTATTACTCAACCTAAATAAGCTAGCTCGATTCGTCCTACTACTCTCGTTTCGACCCAGCAATGTGTGAGTAGTCTGATTTGCCAAACAGCCCGATTTGCTCCCAGTCCCACTGGCTATCTCCACGTAGGCAGTGCCCGTACCGCATTATTCTCCTGGCTGTATGTACGTAAGCATGATGGCACGTTTATTTTACGTATTGAAGACACCGACTTAGAGCGCTCATGGTATAAATTTGCAAAAATACTATAGAGGAAAGAAATCATTCAGTTTCTCTCTTTGAAAAAGAGGGGGTTTACTTTCTAAATTTACGATTCATAATGATACTAGCCACTAATAACAATGACATAATCAGCAACTGCACACATGAAGCGATTTAAGTCATTGATCTATCTTAACCAAAAATCCGCTAAGCTTTTTGCAAAACCAAACTACTAATGAGAGTAATTATGACAACAGTTAATTACGAAACAGACGTTGTTGCCTGGGCTAATGAACAAGCATGGCTAGTCCGTAACAAAATGTTTGATTTACTGGATATTGAACATATCGCCGAGGAAATAGAAGACGTGGGTAAAAGTGAGCAACGTGAGCTAGCCAACCGCATGACTGTCCTAATGGCGCATTTATTAAAGTGGCAATTTCAACCAGAACGACAGGGCCGCAGTTGGCAAATAACTATTCGCAACCAACGCAAAGCCATTCAACTGCATTTAAAACAGGTGCCCAGCTTAAAAACACGATTAAATGATACGGAGTGGCTTGAAATTGTCTGGGGTGATGCCATTTATCAAGCATCAAAAGAAACAGGGTTCGATAACTTTCCTGAAACCTGTCCGTGGTTAATTAACGAGATTCTTTCAGAAGCGTGGTTGCCAGTTGCATCTAAAAAGTAACAGGCACAAAAAAGGAGAGCTTGCGCTCTCCTTTCTTTTTTATACCTTTGTGGGTATTTACAGCTGCTTTTAAGTGTTTAGCTTAGAAGCCAATACCTAAGTAACCGCCAGCTTGTAAACCATTAACATTTACGCTGCTATCAAGTTTGTTGAACGCCCATGTGTAACGGACATCCGCACCAACGTACAGGTTTTTCCAGATGTTGTAATCAACACCGCCACCGAAATGCATAGCTGGCATTAAGTGTGTTATGGTGTTGATTTGGCTTGGTGGTGACATTACGTTCAAGGTGAAGCCGACTGGAATGATCCAAGGTCTCAATTTGCTGCCTTTGAAGAATTTAATTTTTGGAGCAGCTGTCAAACGCAATTGGCTTTGGGTCGCTGTTGAAGCCGAATTAGGCACACCATTTGGCCCACCGATGCCTGGTACACCAGTAACATTGCCTGTGAACGTGCCGAATTCATTGTAATCGAATGCCAATTCAGCCAATAGTTCGGTGCTTTGAGTCAAGCCAAATAGATCATCAGACAGGCTGAAATCAAAACCAGCGCCGAAATACCAGCCGTCTTTGTCGCTGCTATTACAATCAGCTGCGCCTGAAATATTACAACCGTCACCATTCAAATTTGATGTAGTCGCGTGCGGACGTTGGTCATTTCTGGCATAACCGCCACGGAAAAATACCATGTTGTCTTTTGGACGCGCTGGTTTAGATTTCGCATCTTGCATCCAGGCATCCAGCTCTTGAACTTTAGCCGCGTCAGCGGAACCGCCACCGGCCGCATTGGCTCTCAAGCTGCTCATTTCGTCTTGCATGGCGCGAACTTGAGCTTCTAAAGCATCAACCTTGCTGTTTACTTCTGACGAACCTGAGCTGTAAGAAGAGCTGCTGGAAGAATAACTTCTAGAAGAATGGTGGCGTTTATGATGCTTATGACGTTTTTTCGCCATAGCCGGTGACGCAACCAAGCTGCTTGCCACCGCCAGTGATACTGCTGCAACTATCAAACGAGTGTTAGTTTTCTTTATCATTGTTCCCCCTCAAGAGGTTGTTATTATGAGTTTTTTGTTTAATTACAACAAAGGTTTCTTTAATACAACAAATTTAATTTCACGCCCACAATATAACAGTAAATACGCACTATAACAAGCTTTTATAGTATTTTTTTCATATCAACTAAGCAATATCAATCAATGTGTTACGATAAGCTAGCAATAATTAACATGTCCTTGTAGATAAAAAACAACAAATAATCACAAAAGTTCTTCAAAAATTATCCTGAATTTCTTGTGCCTGTTTACGTCCCTCATGGTAAAAATTATGCTTATTTAGTATGCTAATCGATATACTACCTATGTTATGAAAAGAGGTCTTAAAATGAGCGCTAACTTACGATCCATCCCAATAGATGAAAGAATACGACTAGTAGAAGAGCTATGGGATAGTATTGCCGATGACCAAGTCACATTGTCGATAACTGACGGACAAAGAGATGAGCTTAATCGACACCTGGATGCTTACGAGTCAGACAAAATCAAAGGTCGCGAGGCGGCAGAAGTGATCGCCAATATCAGAAAGAGTTTGTGAATTTTAGAATACATTAGGGCTAGGGTCAGACTTATGCAAGCAATAGAATTTGAATCAATATTACACAATGGGCAACTTGACGTTCCTAAGCACTACCAAAACTGGGAAGGTCGGCATGTCAAAGTTATTTTATTGGCCGATGATCTACCAACACCACAAAAAGCTGATGCGATTTTTAAATTATCCGATGACCCTATGGCGCAATAAAAAGCCAACAGTCCGCCAAAAATTTCGTTGTTGTTTAACTTCTTACCCACATTCATGACAACAATCCCAGACATTACCATCATCGGCGGCGGCGTTATCGGCCTGTTAACCGCCAGAGAATTCATTAATGCCGGTGCTACGGTCACTGTTCTCGAAAAAAACCTCATCGGACAAGAATCATCCTGGGCAGGTGGCGGTATTTTATTGCCCCTTTATCCGTGGAGACAACATGATGCCATTAGCCGGTTGGTCATACAAAGCCTGGAGCTGTACCCAGAATTAGCGCACCAACTGGCTGAGTTCACCCCTATCAATCCAGAATGGCGTTCCTGCGGCTTGCTCATCACCAAAAATCCCGATGAAAGCACTGCGACACGCTGGTGTACGGCTAACGCAATTCCTGTTGAGACTGCAAACCCTATTATCTATAGTGAGTTAAATACGACTGTAGATCGCCCCCTATGGCTACCCACTATCGGCCAGATACGCAACCCGCGTTTTTTAAAATCATTAAAACTGGATTTGCTTAACAAAGGCGTTATCTTACGCGAACACTGCAACATCGCTGGTGTGGCTACCGAACGTAATCGAATTACCAATATTGATACAAGCACCGGAAAAATCAGCGTCAACCAATTAATTATTGCAGCAGGCGCATGGAGCCAACAGGTGTACGGGCAATTATTCCCACAATTTATAGGCATTTCGCCCAAAGTTGCGCCCATCAGAGGCCAAATGCTACTCTATCAAGCTGAGCCTGACACATTAGCGCACATCATTCTCGATGGCGACCACTACCTGATTCCACGCTACGACGGTAAAATTGTCGTCGGCAGCACAGTAGAAAACCAGGGCTTTGATAAATCGACAACCGCCGTAGCCAAAGAGCAATTGCAACATTTTGCGGTAAATTTATTGCCGTCGCTGAAAAAATTCCCACTCATCCAGCACTGGGCAGGCTTAAGACCCGGCACACACGATGGTGTACCCTACATAGGCAAACACCCAATCATCAGCAACCTCAGTATTAATGCCGGACATTTCCGCAATGGCCTGGTGATGGCACCCGCATCCGCGCAACTCATGGCTGATCTGGTATTAAACCGCCCACCCCGCATTGATCCCAAGCCTTACACCCTCAACAATCTTAACGCAACCGCCTAAACCCCATGAACCTTTACCCCTTACTGCGCCCGCTGTTATTTTCACTCGACCCGGAAACTGCGCACGATGTTACCCTAAAAGCATTAAAGACTGGCTACGCAACCGGATTAACCGCTTTGCTGTATCCGGTCACTGCGTGCGAACCGGTTAACATCATGGGACTCAGCTTTAAAAACCCCGTCGGCCTGGCGGCAGGATTGGATAAAAATGGTGATTACATTGATGCCTTAGCCGCGCTAGGCTTTGGCTTTATAGAGATAGGCACAGCAACGCCACGGCCGCAACCTGGCAATCCCAAGCCGCGTTTGTTC
>NZ_FUKJ01000428.1 GCF_900163745.1 Crenothrix polyspora | reverse complement strand
TTTTACGTTTGCCGTAAATATCTTTTGATGCCTGATTTGACATCTTGGCATTCATCTGTTGCCTTAACGGCTCTTTGTCATCGGTGCTAATGGTACGCGCTTCGCCTTTTTTAGATTGGCAGCACCGGGGCTGATAAGGGCAGTTTGCACAGACCTCCGCATTGCCCTGATAAACCCGATCGCCGTCTTTACTTTGGCTCACAAGGTTTAAAGTCTGGCCGCCTGGACAAGTGAAGGTATTGCTTTCTTCGTGGTAGGTAAAGTCGGCCTTGGTCAGCTTACGGTCAGATTCGTCCAAGGGACTTGGAGACTGCTTTTCACCTTTATCGGTAGCAATATAAGCATCAACGCCGCTGTTTTCCAGCGCCTGTAGATTGTCGCCTGACATATAGCCATTATCACCGGTCATTTTTTCGGGTAGCCTGCCGGTGGTTGCCTGCAGCGACTCCAGGGCAGGCAGGATTTCCTGCTTGTCATTGGCATTGAGGCTGATGTGTTGGCCAACGATGATTTGCATGTCGGCATCAACGCTGATTTGGGCATTGTAGCGGTAGTCAAAATCGCCCTTTTTGCCCATGATGCGGGCATCGGTGTCGGCGAAGCTGATTTGTTTTTTATCGTCGATCTCTTTGCCCGGATTAACCAAGGCTTCACGCTGCTCAAGGGCTTCCTTGGCCATTTTAATCTTGCCCAGCCGTTCTTGTTTGTATTTTAGGTCTTCTGGGACTTCGTAACCGGTTTTGTCCTGATAGGCTTGGTCTTCTTCTTTGTCGCAACGCTTGGCCTGTGCCACCAAGGCTTCGATTTCGTCGGTCAGTTGCTGCTCTTTTTCCTTTAAGCGCTTGTAGCTCATCGCCTTGTGCTTGGAACTGCTGGCATTGAATTTGGAGCCGTCCAAGCTGATATGCCCCAGCGAGGCCAACTTGAGTTCCATGGCAAGCTTGACGGTTTGTTTAAAGCAAGCATGGAAAAATTCAGTGTGGCCTTTGCGAAAATCGCTGAGCACCCGAAAGTTAGGGCAGCCCATTTGGGCGATGTACATGAAGGAGATGTCTTCATGGCAGCGCCGCTCTATTTCGCGGGAGCTGAATACACCACGGCTGTAGGAATAGATAAGAATTGAGATGATCAGCTTGGGATGATAAGCGTGCTGGCCTTTGTCACTGTAAAGGCCCTCGATGCTGGAGGTGTCAAGTTGGTCAAAAAGGTCACGGTATACATAGCACTCGTGGCCTTCTGGAAGCAGGTCAAAAATATTACGGGGAGACAATAGGGCTTGATTGACTACAATAGGGGATTTTTTGAATGGGAGGTTCATTGATGGCATGCCAAAATTTAATCGATAATTATACAGTTTTCGGACAGCCTCCTAG
>NZ_FUKJ01000130.1 GCF_900163745.1 Crenothrix polyspora | reverse complement strand
GCATCCAAACCACCGTTTGCAGCCAGTGCCAAAGGCGTGGCCGCCGTAAAACCATCAACGGCAACCCAGACCGAATCGCCCGTGATAGAAGCTGGATAGGCAAAATACAAAAACGCACGGCCGGTTAACGCGGGGTTTAAAAAGTTTTTGCCGGTACCGCCAAATACTTCTTTACCGATAACAATACCGAAAGAAATACCCAGCGCAACCTGCCATAACGGCATGTCGGGCGGCATAATCAAGGTGTACAACATGGACGACACCAGGAAGCCTTCGTTGACTTCGTGGCCACGTACCGTAGCAAATAATACCTCCCACACACCACCGACCGCTAAGGTAACGATGTAAATAGGTAAAAAGTACAATGCGCCATGCACCATATTAGACAAGGGATTGGACGCACTGTAGCCAAACACCGACATAACCAGGCTGCGCCAGTTGTCGATTTGCGCCAAGCCCATCACTTCCATCGCATGGTTGGCTTGATAACCGGTGTTGTACATCGCCATCAATACGCAAAACAGCGTGCCAATCACCACAAACGTCATGGTGCGTTTTAAATCGTTGCCATCACGGACGTGCGTTGAACCGCGCGTCACATCAGCAGGTGTGTATATAAAAGTATCCACCATCTCATAGAGACCGTAATACTTCTCAAGCTTACCGCCTTTTGTAAAATGCGGCTCTATGCTATCTAAAATATCTCTAGCCGACATTTATCCTTCCTTCTCGATTTTAGTTAAATTGGCCCGTAATACCGGCGCAAAATCATGTTTACCGGGATCAACAAAGGTAAAGATAGACATGTCTTCTTCATCCAATTCCAGGCAGCCCAACAATTGCGCCTGATCAGAATCACCGATCACCAAAGACTTTAATAACGGTGTCGACAAAATATCCAGCGGCATCACGGTTTCGTAAATACCCACTGGAACTATAGCTCGGTTACTGCCGTTTTTGTCGGTCGTCAGCGGGAACTTGCGGTCTATGCCTTTTTTGCGATCGACACTGGACACATACACATCCAATGCGGAATACTTGTCTTTACCAGGTACAATCCAGCCAAACAATTCACGGGCACGACCTTCCTGCAACGCCGAAACCTGGTTACTGTAGCAACCCAAGAAATCTGCCCAACCTTGTGCCTGATGACCATACAGAACGGAACCTGAAATCACCCGATTTTCGACAGCTTCCAGCTCATTGACCACCAAATCAGTTAGGTTAGCACCCAAGCGAGTACGCACTAAACGTGGATTTTTGACCGTAGGCCCCGCTAAAGACACAATTCTTTCAACGTTCAACTTACCGGTTGTAAACAATGCACCGATAGCGATAACCGCTTGATAATCGATAGTCCACACAACAGTATCAATACTAACCGGATCAATAAAATGAATGTGTGTGCTAGGCAATCCTGCTGGATGTGGTCCTGAAAATTCAGCCACCACGACAGACGCATTGCCTACTGCAATATCAGCACCCGGCGCTTTGCAGACGTAAGTCTTACCTTCGGTTAACTTGGCAATAATCGCCAAACCATTGGTAAAATCATTGACACGCGCTTTAATGACCACAACCGGATCAGCGGCCAAAGGACGGGTATCGATAGCCGTCACAAAAATGCTTTTCGGCTTGCTATCAACAGCGGGAATTTTGCCATACGGACGCGTACGCAAAGCAGTCCACAAGCCCGAAGCCAACAGGTTCGCTTTAACTTGCTCAGTGGTTAACGCTGCAAGTTCAGAATCTTTTACAGTTAAGTAAGACTCTTGTTCATCGCCCTGCAATTCAATAACTACAGATTGCAAGACACGTTTATCGCCGCGATTGATTGATTTAACAATACCAGCACCGGGCGAAGTAAATAGACAACCAGGATTTTTCTTGTCAGAAAAGAGTGCTTGGCCCAGCTTGACCTTGTCCCCTTCACTGACCATCATAGTAGGCTTCATACCTACATAATCCATCCCCAAGATGGCAACAGACTTAACTGGATTGCCATCCTCAATAACTTGTTTGGGATTTCCCGTTATGGGCAAATCCAAACCCTTTTTAATAAAAAATTGCATTTTAATAAGCCTGCTCTCCAAACCTTGTGCGGCAAAATCAATACCCTTCGTAGACTAAAAACAAAAGGCGTATTAAGACGTAAAACGTCGGTATTACACCATAAAAATGGTATTTTCTCAACAAAAGCAAGAACCCAAGAATGCGCTTAAAAGTGCGAGAAAAAATGGGTGGCTACACCCAATAATGATCCTGTTTTATTATTTTCATACCCCAAAATCACCGCAATCAAATTAAGAAAAATATTGATCTAACATAAGGTTAGATTGTAATTAGATCGCTTTATCAGACGTAATTTGATCGCAAAAGCCCAATAGATCACATACGGCAAAGCACTAATAGCTTACGTCTCCACATGGAGCATAAAAAATATCTTATTGAAAATAAAGTCATAAGCTTTAATGATTGACAATAATGCAGTCAAAATAATTGCTATTAAGCCGATAAGGAATATAGCATTATTTAAGTTAATGATTAAAAATGAGAACAATCAGAGATAAATTGAAACAGTTTCTATGTCTATTTCTTTTACATTTAAAATAAACTTTACAAAATGCTAGCTTATTAGAAGCGCATAGCGTTATGCCCAGCATACCCACCGAAAAAACCGTCATTCTTTTTTACAATCAGCATAGACCATAAAAATAAATACCCACATAAACATAATGTTACAAATTGGCACAAACATTGCTTCCCTACACATGACGTGTAGCATGATTTTCGTGTTATTTGTTCAATGTAAGGAGTCCACCTAATGAATACTAAAAAAATGCTTGCTTTGGCTATGTTTGCGCTAGGGCTATCGCTTAATACGCCAACTTATGCAAGCATAATTGTCATTGACGACTTTTCTGTCGGCCAACGCTCGGTGCAAGATAACACAGTAGACGGCTCAACGGTCTCTTCTACGAATGGGGCTCGCACGCTTAGCCACAATCTGCTTAGCTTTGACTCGCCAGCCGAAAGCGCAGCGAAAGTATCTTATGGCACACTAGATATAAATAATGGTATCAGCGAAAACAGCGAAGTTACTGTTTCATGGCTTCTTAAGAGTGGATTATTGTCTGAAGCCAGCAACGCTGCTTTTGATTTTACCGCTATCAAAACCGACAGCAATCCGACTAACTTAAAGTTTTTACTGAATAACGCTGAATTAGCAGAATTTAATATCCCGAACGACTCTAACAAATCGATGTTATTTGCCCTTACTGCCGACCAACTGCTAGCGGTTAATGGCGGAGGAACTCTTGCACTAGAGATTAATGGCGCATCGGGGTGGGATCTAAGCCTGGATGCAATCAGTTTTTCTACTGACAATCAAGCAGCAAACGTTCCAGAACCGGCATTAATGGGATTGGTAGGCATTAGCTTGACAGCACTCAGCTTTGCAAATAAAAAGAAACGCAGCTAAGTAATCCATTGCAAGTAGCTCAATTTTTCTAATTTCCCATCATTTCATTTAGCCCTTCCCAATAAGCTGACATCATTGTCATAAACAAGGATAAGCATTACACGGATCGTCCTACAGCAAAAAACGCCATGACACGAGGCGTAACATCACGACCTATCACTTAATCAATCACCTGAAAAAACGTCTCACCCTCTTTAATCATCCCCAATTCATCGCGAGCCCGCTCCTCAATGGCTTCTTGGCCTTTTCTTAAATCCAAGACTTCAGCATAAAGCGCTTGATTACGATCCTGCTTTTCTGTAACGCGAACTTTCAGCTCATCAAGACGCTGTTGATAAGTTTTAATCTGCCCAATACTCGCATCGCCAACCCATAATCGATATTGGAGATGACCAATTAGCAACAGCATGATAAACATCAAAATTTTCATAAGCTATGACAGACGAGGAGAAGCATACATGATACTTCTCCTTATTCTTAATCAGATTTTACAGCATTCTAAATGCGCTAGATCCTGCATATTTAGCAAGACCACCCAATTCTTCTTCAATTTTCATCAAGCGATTATACTTGGCAACACGGTCAGAACGGCTTAATGAGCCGGTCTTGATTTGTCCAGTACCTGTGGCAACGGCTAAATCAGCAATCGTGGTGTCTTCGGTTTCACCGGAACGATGCGACACTACTGCGGTATAACCGGCTGCATGTGCCATATTGATAGCGGCCAAAGTTTCAGTTAACGTACCAATTTGATTCACTTTAATCAAAATTGAATTAGCGATACCTTTGTCGATACCTTCTTGCAATATTTTTGGATTGGTCACGAATAAATCATCACCGACCAATTGTACGCGGTTGCCCAATTTTTCGGTTTGGTCTTTCCAACCTGCCCAATCATTTTGATCCAAGCCGTCTTCAATAGAAATAATCGGGTATTTATTGACCCACTCCACAAAAAAGTCATTCATTTCAGCGGAATCAAAACTTCTGCCTTCGGCAGACAATTCATAACGACCGTCTTTGTAATATTCTGAGCTAGCTGCATCCATCCCCAAGAAAATATCAACACCGGCTTTATAACCGGCCTTTTCAATGGCTTCCAAAATAACTTCAATGGCTTCTTCGTTAGACGACAGATTCGGTGCAAAACCACCTTCATCACCAACAGTTGTTGCCAGACCTCTACTTTTTAAGACTTTAGCTAAATTGTGAAAAACTTCCGCACCGTAGCGAATTGCTTCACGGAATGTTGGCGCACCGACAGGAAGAATCATAAATTCTTGCAAATCAACACTGTTATCCGCATGTGAGCCACCATTGATGATATTCATCATAGGCACAGGCATGATAAATTCACCCGATTGGTTTAAATAACGGTACAAAGGTACGCCCGCATCTTTCGCTGCAGCATGAGCGACTGCCATTGAAACCGATAAAATTGCGTTAGCACCTAAACGGGCTTTGTTGTCTGTACCGTCCAATGCAATCATTGCATTATCAATCGCTTCTTGATCGTTAGCATCCAAGCCAACGATAGCCGCACGAATCTCGGTGTTAACATTGTTAATTGCGTTTAACACGCCTTTGCCTAAATAACGATTTTTATCGCCATCCCGCAATTCAATCGCTTCGCGCTCGCCAGTTGATGCACCGGAAGGTACCATTGCACTGCCAACAACGCCAGAATCCAAAATAACATCGGCTTCCAAAGTTGGGTTACCGCGTGAATCTAAAATTTCTCTTGCTCTAATATCAACGATTTTACTCATGTTGCTGTCTTACTCCGAAGATTAAAAAATAAAAAACAACCTGGGGTTACCCACAGATTAAAAAATAAGGAAAAAATTAAACGTCTTTAAATAGTGTCGCCAAATTAATCGCTAAATCAGGGAATACATACGATATCGCCCGATCATCATCGGCATAACTGTTGGCTAATTGATAGCTAGTATCATCGCCGTGTAAAACAAATTGTTGGATAACTTCCTCGTAAGGATAGACCAACCAATACTCTTTTACGCCGCTTTCTGCATACAATGCGTGCTTGGTTTTGACTTCTTTTTTAGAATTACCTTTCGATAAAATCTCAATGATCCAATCCGGCGAACCGTTGCAGCCTTGTTCATCCAATTTACTGTTATCACAAATCACGCAAATATCTGGCTGCACTACGGTGATAATATCTTTATTGGCCAACAAGGATTTTTTACGGTCGTACAAGCGCACATCAAACGGTGCTGAAAATACCTGGCAAGTCCTGTTTTCAAAATGATTAAACAAGCGACTACTCAAAATAATTGACAATTTTTGATGCTTAACATTAGGCGCAGGCGACATTAACTGAATCTTGCCTTTAATTAACTCTACGGCATCCGCAAACTGCCATGTTACATAATCCGCATAACTGTAACTGGCCGTTAAATCAAGCTGGGATAATTGCGTAATTTTCATCATGTCACCACTATAACAGTACTTACATTACAAGGTTGTTTCAATGAATGGCTGATGTTTAACCACGTTATCCAAAGCCATAAGCGTTTCTAATAATTCGCGCATTCTGTGTAAAGGCCACGAATTTGGCCCGTCACTTTTAGCTTCTGCGGGATTAGGATGCGTTTCCATAAACAAGCCCGCAATACCCACCGCCATAGCAGCTCTTGCCAATACAGGGACGAATTCCCGTTGTCCGCCTGAGTGCGTGCCTTGCCCCCCCGGCAATTGTACCGAATGCGTGGCATCAAATACCACGGGGCAACCCGTATCACGCATCACAGCCAAAGAGCGCATATCCGACACCAGGTTATTATAACCAAACGACACGCCGCGCTCACACACCATAATCTGCTGATTGCCGGTAGCTTTAGCTTTGTTGGCAACATGCACCATATCCCAGGGGGCTAAAAATTGGCCTTTTTTAATGTTGACCGCAATGCCTTGTGATGCAACAGCTTGGATAAAATTGGTTTGCCTGCACAAAAACGCGGGGGTTTGCATGACATCAACAACGCTTGCCACTTCTGCGAGCGGCGTGTCTTCATGCACATCGGTTAAAACTGGCACACCAATCTGCTGCTTAACTTTCGCTAAAATATTCAATCCTGTTTCAAAACCCAAGCCTCTAAAGGTTTCGTGTGATGAGCGGTTGGCCTTATCAAACGAGGACTTGTAGATAAACGGGATGTTTAAGGCTGTTGTCAGCTCTTTAAGATAACCTGCCGTATCGATGGCCAGCTGCTCGCTTTCTATGACACAAGGGCCTGCTATCAAAAAAAAGGGTTGATCTAAGCCTACTTCAAAACCGCATAATTGCATGTTGTTCTCTTGGTTTACTATTTGTTGTAGTGGTGTTTGCAACTGATGATAATCAATCTGTCGCCGTCTATTTTATAAACCAAGCGATGTTCATCATCAATGCGTCTTGACCAATAACCTTGCAGTTCATACTTTAAGGCTTCTGGCTTACCTAATCCTTCATAAGGATTTCGGCTAATATCTTTAATCAGGCTAACAATCCGTTTGTAACATTTTTTATCATTCTGCGCCCATTGAGTAAAATCATCAAAAGCATCAGGTTCAAAGCTAATGTTCATAGCTTGTCTATATCAACATCAATCAGTTGATTGTTCTTAACATTGGCTATTGCTGCTAAAAGTCGTGCTTTATTGGCGGGATTACTCATTAAATAAGCTGTTTCATCCTGCTCAATTTGCGGCATTTCAGACACTGCTATTTCGATAGTTTGATGTGGGAACTGTGCCTTTATTGCAGCAATAAAATTTTCGTTGAGGTCATCACTATTCAATTTATACAGTGTGTACATTAGCGTTCCCACTTAATTCTATCGGTAATAAATTTGCCAGTAAGGTTTCTGGCGCAATGTCTTGTTCGTTCGGCCAGGTTATTGCGCCGAATAAAATATCCACTTGAATAAAATAATAGATATTTTTTAATTCACGGAAAACGCCTTTATCCAAATAAGGCTTCACATCAAAAACTCCACAACGACCATCCTCAACTTCAACATAAAGTTGATAATCTGCCAGTGGTTTAACTATTTTTACGTCCCAATACATTCAGCTATTTTCTCCAAACTTGTTCATTATGCCGTTATTGCAAATACTCGTGGTGAGTTTCATATTCGCCAATAAAAACCCCTAAAGCATCCACTAAACGCGCTAAAGGATGGTTTTCATTTGCGCCGCCTGCATCTAATAAATAATTTAATATTACAACCGCTTTATCGTAATCCTGTTCACTGTGTAATGGGTAAAGCGGCACACTCTCGCATAGCTTTGTATAATGATCGAGAATATCATTAGAAACAGGGATTAAGGTTTCCATTGGTTATACTCCTCATGTGTCATTATCGAGCGGATGTAAAGCGTCTGTGTATTAAAATGAATAGCCGCAATCAAACGGTAATGATTTCCCGCAATATTAAAAACAAAATAATTACCGACTTTATCAACAGAGTTATAAAGCGTTTTTAATTCTGAGTAAGACTTAAACGATGTACTCCGCATTCTTTTACGCCATTCTTGCAAAGGAGCTTTTGCTTGCGGGTGTTTATCGGAAAAATCTTGTAATGCTTTATTGCTAATAATACGCATTATTCTTAGCTACTCAACTTTATCCCGTACCCGCAACTTCAAGCCAACCTTCCGCCGCTTCTTTTATATTAAATAACGTTTCTTCAAATGTGTCGCCTTCTGAAACACAGCCCGCTAAAGCAGGGTGAACTACAACTTGCAGCTTCATAATGGCTCCTAACTTTTAACTTTATTTTCAAACAGGGTAAGCTGGATAACAACAAAAAACAAAATCACTGTCCGCTACGTACTAACCGAACCTGAAAGTCGTAGTGCCCGTTAACGTAGCCGTCGTCGTCGGGGTACCATACGCCGTTATCGAAGTACCCTGCACCGTTGTAGTAGTACCAATTAACGTAGCCGTAGTTGAAGTTGAAGTAGCATGCACCGTTGCAGTAGTGCCGTGCGCCGTAGTCGTCGGGGTACCATACGCCGTTGCCCCAAAATATCGCACCATTGCTATTGTTCTTAGGGAAAACATCGCGATGAATATAATTACCCCATTCCCCCTTGAGCGGATTAATCAAGGATGTTAACTCATCAATAGTGGGTAATCGCCAATCGTTGTAACCAAAACAACCGCCTTCCTCATTAAAATATTCCACAGCCCTGAAAGCATTTCCCCAATTAAATCTTTGTGCTTGACCTTGTGTTGTTCCATTTTGCCAAGTTTGCCCGCAGGCAAATCGTAACCACATCAACCCCGTTGTTGTATCTATAGCAAGGCCGTCTTTAACTTGGTATTGGTCAATGCTTTGCCAGTATGGATTGATAAGAGCAAATGGTATTATTACGGGTTTAGGTTCTGGAATAACAATACTCGGCTGTAATGAAATTTTCAACTGACGGTATTGTTCTAGAATACTTGGTTGTGTTACAGAACTTTCAACCGTAACCTTTTCAATAATTCTCTTTATTCCTTGGACAACTGTTAGCCATGCTTCATTCTGGTTAGCCCACGACCTATCGGTTACTGGCAGACCTTTATTGGGTAAAGCATTATACTTAGCGAAATCAAGATATTCCCAAAGGCAAAAATCAACAATCACTGGAATAAGAACACATTCCTTATTTCTGCATCTGTCTTCGATTAATGGCAATTCGACATTTTGGATATAATCGGTCGCTATGCTGTTGTGCGAAACCAGGTATAACACCACATCGGCACTACGCAATTTATCCTTGATACTGTCATCCAATTCTTCGCCAGGCAACATGTCCTGATCATTCCAGGTTACGATTTTATTACGCAGACCAGCAAGATGCTTGAGCAAGTTCTTTTGAAACGCAAGATCATCTTTAGAATAGGAAATAAAGAGTTTTGGTAGCGATCCATCTTTGTGCATTTCGCCTACACATCCAATTTTTCAGGAAACTCTGGCACCAACACCGACCGCGCCAATTGCTGTTCAGCATTAAAAAAACTCAGTAAACCATTTTCATCACACAACCAAACTTCTTTTGCACCAGCCTCAAAATATAACTGCCGTTTCTCTACCATTTCCCTTTTGGTATTACTAGCAGAAATAACCTCAACGCAGATTTCTGGCGCTATTGAAGCATCAGCTTCACCTTTAATTTTTGCCCATAAATCAGCTGAAACCCAGGCAACATCAGCAACTTTTGTCCCCTTACTGGTTTTAATTGCACACCCTGATAGAGCACTGCCATTTTGCAACAAGGAATATAATAGAAAACCTATTTCACCTCTTAAAGCAGAGTGTAAAATTTTAACGGGACTCATAATAATTCGACCATATTCATCCAACTCAATTTTAAACGGTAAATCCCTTAAGCTCGGATGTTCGCAAACTTCTTGCCAGTTCATACACCTTCACCCTTCAAAAATGACGTGACATCATCATTCACTACCCGCTCATAAATCTCATTAACCGACACGGTTAAATCAATCGCCGCAAACATCACCTCATCACCCATAAAATAATGTTCCGATATCCACCCTTCACTGCGGCGACACACTTCCACATCGACAATATCCTGCTCAATCATCACATATTCTTGCAAGCTGGGTAAGGTTTGATAAAGACGCATCTTTGTCGTTTCATCCATACGGCGCGTGGATTTTGATAACACCTCGACAATAATAACAGGCTGGTCAGTATAATAATTATCAGTATTATCTTCACATACAACCATAATATCAGGATAAAAAAACGCTATATCGCCAACTCTGACTTTTATATTGGAAGAATAAGTATCGCAGCGGGTGTTGCGTAAATGCCCACTAAAAATGGCTCCTATATTCATGACAACACGTTCATGGTTTTTACTCGCACCCGCCATAGCATATACTTGGCCTTCCAGATATTCATGCTTGATCTCACTGATCAATTCGCCCCGCAAATAGTCTTCTATGCCAATAAAATGGGTGCGTTGTGCTGATAACATGACTATACCTTCACCTTCTTATGCAGAGCCGCCGCCCGAACAAACCCAGAAAACAATGGATGCCCGCGTCTGGGCGTTGAAGTAAACTCTGGATGAAACTGACACGCCAAAAACCACGGATGACCAGGAATTTCAATCATTTCCACCAAACGACCATCAATCGATTTGCCTGAAAACCGCAAACCCGCCTGTTCCAAGCGATCATAATACTGATTATTGAACTCATAACGATGACGGTGACGCTCGGTAATCACATCCTGCTGATAGGTTTGATGCGCCAAAGAACCTGGCTGTAACTGGCATTGCTGACCACCCAAACGCATGGAACCACCCAAATCGGTTTGCTCGTCACGGGTTTCTAACTGGCCGCTGTCATCCATCCATTCAGTAATTAAACCAATCACCGGATGCGGGGTAGTTGATAAAAACTCGGTACTGTGCGCACCGGCCAAGCCTGCGACATCTCTGGCAAACTCGATGACCGCCACTTGCATACCCAAGCATATACCCAAATACGGAATTTTGTTCTCACGGGCATAGCGAACCGTGGCAATCTTGCCTTCCACACCACGCTCACCAAAACCACCCGGCACTAAAATAGCATCCACATCCTTAAGCTGGGCAATACCCTCATCTTCAATCGTTTCTGAATCAATGTAAATAATTTCTACCTTGTTCAGGGTAGAAATACCGGCATGAATCAGCGCTTCATTCAGCGATTTATACGCATCGGAATGATCGACATATTTACCCACAATGGCAATCGTCACCTCAGCTGTCGGATGCGTTAACGCTTCAACGACATTGTGCCACTCGGTTAAATCGGCAGGCGGCACATTAAGCCGCAACTTATTGACAACAATGTCATCCAAACCTTGCTCATGCAGCAGCAAGGGAATCCGGTAAATAGAATCAGCATCAATCGCAGAAATAACCGCTTTTTCTTCTACGTTGGTAAACAAGGCAATTTTACGGCGTTCACTTTCAGGAATCGCTTGTTCGGAGCGGCAAATCAGAATATCCGGCTGAATACCAATAGAACGCAATTCTTTAACCGAATGCTGCGTAGGTTTGGTTTTTATCTCACCTGCCGAACGAATATACGGCACCAAAGTTAAATGGATAAACAGCGACCTATCCGCACCCAATTCAAAACGCATTTGCCTAATGGCTTCAAGAAACGGCAAAGATTCAATATCACCCACCGTGCCGCCCACTTCAATCAAGGCGACATCCATGCCTTCGGCGCTTAAATAGATACGGTTTTTAATTTCATCAGTAATATGTGGGATAACCTGAACAGTCGCCCCCAGGTATTCGCCTCTACGCTCCCTGCGTAACACACTGTCATACACTTGCCCAGTGGTGAAGCTGTTTTTCTTGGTCAGTGTGGTTTTGAGAAAGCGTTCATAATGCCCCAAATCCAAATCAGTTTCTGCGCCATCCTCAGTGACAAATACTTCGCCATGCTGAAAAGGGCTCATGGTGCCTGGATCAACATTGATGTAGGGATCTAGCTTGGTCATGGTTACTTTGAGACCACGCGCCTCAAGAATGGCGGCAAGCGATGATGCCGCAATGCCTTTGCCTAGCGAAGACACAACTCCGCCGGTAATGAAAATGTATTTTGTCATCTGGGATTGATTGTTCAGACTATATCTGAAGAAAGGTCGTAAAACGTATACATTTTAATCGACAATACGCTTGTCGTCATGATCTTTCAGGATTTATTTACCAGATCACTGAAAACAACGTCTAACCGATTGATTGAATGCGTTAAACAATAAAAACAGGACTATTTCAGCAGCAGGCTGCAAAATCAGCACTTTTGTTATTAAGGTTCTTATTGTAACGCACGCAGTACCAGACGTACCGATTCATTTGTTTCGCTGTAAAAATAGCGACTTATCCATTTATCACCGACAGCCGCCAGTTTATTATCCAAATAAATGCAAGGCATTGTCAAACGTTCCCACGGAGGAATGCCCGCTTCCTGGAATAAATTTTTCAGTGCGTGATGGCCTTCACGTTTCGGTAAAGCTATTTTCTCACCGCTCACACGAAACCTGACAACAACCTTGGCATTTCGCCAATATTTTTCAGCGATACCGTTAGCGGCTGGCACACAAGTCAGCAACTGATTATCGCCAATAACTACAGA
>NZ_FUKJ01000433.1 GCF_900163745.1 Crenothrix polyspora | reverse complement strand
GCTGGGTAGACTTCGCTCCGCTGCGTGATGGCCTAGCAATCGGCTTGTCGATAATAAAGCACAACGTTATTTCACCTCTAACATGAGAAAAAATTATGATAACCTTAGCATTACACCGTTTTATTGTTACAGGCGCAGCATTGGCCATCGTAGCTTATGTGGGAGTGGCTTCTGCGTTTCCAATCGCTAGGCATACCGGAAAAGTGCTTGCCACAAAGGGGGCATTAGCCGCTGCCGCCAGCAGTGTGGATAT
The DNA here is from genome assembly GCF_900163745.1 of Crenothrix polyspora. Lineage (GTDB taxonomy): Bacteria > Pseudomonadota > Gammaproteobacteria > Methylococcales > Methylomonadaceae > Crenothrix > Crenothrix polyspora_B. The sequence continues at coordinate 18,927 of NZ_FUKJ01000433.1, read as the reverse complement.
GTATCAAACAACGTGTTCTAAAAATGTGGCAGGGGCGACTTTCCAGCTCGGTACGCTGGTGACATCAGAAAAAGCGGGTGTTGTCGTCAGCATACAAGCCATAAAAGGCAAATTGGCTTCTCACACCACCGACACCAAAGGCGGCGATAAGATCGCCAGCCCAGAGGTTGCGCTTAAAGGCGGCGATGGTGTTTACACGATTTTGGTTAATAAAAGCAGCGCAGGGGCGGTTAATTACAGTTTTGAAGCCCATTGCGAAACCGCAAAAGAAACCCATGCTGGCCAAACGAATCCCGTGCTACTTCAGAACCAGTAGTTTTCCATCTTACGCTTAAAGCAATAATTGTTATGTTATAACATTATTATTTTTAATTAAGTAGACAATGCAAACTAAACACTTACCCGTTACTGTGCTATCCGGCTTTTTAGGCGCTGGCAAAACCACCTTGCTTAACCATATTTTGGCGAACCGAGAAGGTTTAAAAATCGCTGTTATCGTCAATGACATGAGCGAAATCAACATTGATGCCGCGTTGGTTAAAAACGAAATGACGCTAAACCGTGCTGATGAAAAACTGGTTGAAATGAGCAATGGCTGTATTTGCTGTACCCTGCGTGAAGATTTATTAATCGAAGTCGCCAAGCTTGCCAAAGAATACAGCTTTGATTATTTGCTGATTGAATCCACCGGCATTGCTGAACCGCTACCGATTGCCGAAACCTTTACCTTTCGTGATGAAGACGGCGTGAGTTTGTCGGATATTGCTCGGCTGGACACGATGGTAACGGTGGTGGATGCGGTTAATTTCATGCGCGATTATTTAGAAGCGCAATCGTTAAAAGAGATTAATGCGGCACTGGGTGAAGAAGACGAACGCAATATTGCCGATTTGTTGATTGATCAAATTGAATTCAGCAACGTACTGCTGATTTCTAAGGTGGGCTACCCACTTAAGCTGGGACACTCTGTAACTTCAATGGGTTACGAACAACAAGCTGACGAGTCTTCCTTGGCAAAGGTAACTCACCCATTTGGTCAACCAACCATTCAAAAAGATCAGGGAATTGGGTTTTAAACAGACGCTCGGCAGCGGTGGTGTCATCGCTACGCTTTTCCCAATAGTTGTGGATGACAGTCCGCGCCTTTAGCCGGTTTTTCGTTATCCCACGGCCTTTATGGTAAAGTTGTGACAAGTGTCCGTTCCGGCCTTCGACAGCCGATGAGCTGCGGTGGTATTGCCGAACCATCCATTCCGCCCATTCCAACCAGTGCTGTTGTTCACTTTCACCCAAGCTTTCCCAGAAAGGGTCACCCTTAAAGACCTCCAGCGTATGCTGCCACGCACTCTGGTAGCGTTTCCGCTGGCTTGGGTTTTTGGTCTTATAGCGGTGGTAATGCCAGTAGACGACAGGCAATAACCTGCCGGTCAACCAATCATAAGTCGGTTGGTCCACCCCAAAACCCAACAACAGCTGTTCAACCCACAGCCACCAAAAGCTGACATGAGTGGCCAGGCTGGGTATCTGGTTACGGAACTTTTGCACGGCATTGTATTTGTCTGCAATGCCTTGTTCTTTGGCAATAATTTCAAGGGCATCCGCCCGCTGTACCAGCTTCTCCGTCACTGACCCTGCCGTGTTGCACTGCTGGGTATCCAATGAAAATGGGTGCAGGTCTTCACTGATGCCAGCCAGATTTGTGCGGTAGTCTTGCAGGGCTTTTTCGGTTTGCACACACTCCGCCACAGCCTGGGTATGGTGCGTTTCCAAGTCGGCTTTGCTTTCTTCGCCCGCCTTGCCAATGGCTTTTTCGGCGGCGGTACAGCGTTTTTCAGCCTGGGTTTTACGTCGCCCCAAGGCAGCCCCCAACCAGCGGCTAAGCCCGTATTGTTCATGGAAGACATCCGCACCCGAAGCGCAGTCAAAGCCATCGACGGCCAGCTTGATCAGGGCTTTCGCACGGTCACTGACGGCATGGCCGACATCAATCCCCAGCGCCTCCAAACGGGGCTTGGATTGGTTAAGCCAAGTGTCAAAGCTGCGGTCGTCACCGATGCTTTCCAGCAACAAGTACCCTGATGACAAATCCATCAGCACCAGGATCAATAGGCATCCAAAGAAGGTCTCATCCATCGCCAATACGGCTTTTCGTGTCCCAGGCGGCAAAGATTGCTCGCAGAAATCTTGAAAATAGATGAGCAAGTTTTCCATTCTGGTGAGTAGGCCAAGCATGGCCGTGGAAGACACACCCACATGGGTGTCGATACGCATTTGCCTGAAAAATCTTGAGAGGGCATCCGCACCGATACCGTGTTGCATCCCAAAGGTAAATACCACGGCCAATACCAAGCGCCTCAGCCAGGCCTCGCCTGCTTCGGTTTCCCAAAGATAGGATTCAGGGTGCTGGTCTCTGGATGCCTGGGACTTCAGGTGCCTGTGGACGGTACTTTTGGGGCGATCTATTGCCCGGCCAATTGCCCGTAGGCTCTGCTTGCCTTTGTTGATGAGGGCCGTAATTTTTCGGCGGGTTGTTCGGATGGCTTCGGTAGTTGTTCTTTTTATCATTTTCCCATGTTACATGGGGTAGGAAATTATGGGGGCTGTACTGTTAATTTTTTTGTTTGTCCCGCTTTAAGTGGGTAACCTAAACTTCCACTGGGCGTTTTTTGGCTATGTAAATACAAATATTGGTGTCCAGTAAGTAACGTACTGTCATAACCATTCGTCTCGTTCTTGTGGTAAGTCATCTTGTCGATGTGTCATAAAATCTTCAGGCATTTGTGCCAGTAAATCAAAAGCGGCGGCTAGACTTTCTTTTTGAGGCTTAGATTCTTTCAACTGATTCAAAAACTCTAATACCAACACGACATTAACGTCTTTTTCAGCCCATTCCTTTGGCAATTTAACGGACAATATGCCGTTTTCGTTAATATGCGAATTCACTTGAAAAGTTTGCATGGCTTTCTCCTATAAATACTGCTTCAAGATGGCTTGTTTTTTACTGATCTCTATGCGGCACTTTCCCACACCTAGCGAGGGAACGAAAGCAACGAGAAAACTCAAGATTTAAGGAAACTTTTTATAAAAGTCTTCTCTGTTGCCTACTCGCAGAAACTCAATAGTATCACCATCAACATAAATCCCAATGCGGTAGCGATAATCGAACTTGATGCGGTAGAAACCGGGATAACCTGACAATTCAGTCAAATTCGAAAGCGCCATAAGTGAATTAGCAGCACCCGCCTCAACTAAAGTTTGCCGTATTTTTACTAACATGCGTTGGTCGGTTATTTTCTGGGTGTCTTTGGCAAAACGTTTGCTTATTTTTACGTTCATTTCGGCAAACTATCAATAAAGGCTTTGGCTTCGTCTTCCGTCAAAAATTCATTTTCATCTTTTGCTTCTTGACACGCTAGATACAAAGCCAGTGTTTCCACCTTATCCGACTGCTTTTGCAATAACTCTTGCAAAAATTGCTGTTGAGTTTCGTTAGGGAGCGTTTCGTAAAGCGCGTACAAACTATGAGCGGTGTTTGAGTTTTGCGTTTGCATGGTTTTCTCCTATAAATACTGCTTCAAAATGGCTTGTTTTTTACTGGCTGCTGCGTCGATTATTGTTTGTGCGGCGGTGATGTTGGTTTCGTGGGCGGCTATTTCGGTGATGAGTTGTTGCTGGGTATTGAGGTCGTTTGGATACGGTACTTTAATAAAGGACAAATGCTTCCATGAAGTACGCGGTAATTGCTGCCCTTTTACACCTTTCAAAACCTCCTTGTTGAATTCATCGGAAAGTAAATAATGGGCATAATATGGGTGCTGATTTAATTAGATGTGCCTTGAGCACAAATCTGAGTTCCAAATTGGTCAATCTTATCCCAAAACTGTTGCCACCGACCCTTTGTCTGAATTAATGCCCGCAAAGATAAAATCACTTTTGCACCTTGTGATTTCCAGCGCATACCTGAACAGCAAAGACGCTGTTTTACCAAGGTTTTACACGCGGCTTCCGTCACCCCAGAACCAATAGGTAAATTTTGATCCAGATGGTCAGAATAATTCATCCGATGGCGGTTGTTGGCGAAATAGGTTTGGGCTGCTGATAGGTTTTCCTGAATACTCTTGGATAGTTTTTTACGTTTGGCGAATATTTCCATTTCTGCAATGATGGCATCTATGGCCCCTACTTCATGTTTTAATTGTTTGCAGCGCTCTTTCAACCAAGCCTCGCGCTTGGATTTGTCAGTTTTTCCTGGGAAAGCCGCATAAGCTACCTCAGCTAGATATTCCGTTGCATGAAAAAAATCCAGGCATTGTTGGGTGGTATGTTTTTCCAAGAAACTCCAATTGTTTTTCGAGCCATCGGCAACACCCAAATACGTTGCTGTGGGGTAGAGTTTTTTGATCTTGGCAATCTCCTCTTCCAGGCGGTCTATGAAGGTGGCCTTACCATATTCGGGGGCTTCACCGATATAAATGCTATGTTGGCGGTCACCCTTGATGTCGTACAACGAAATCGCTCCGACCATCGCTTCACGGTAGCCATCTTCGCGCATTAAAATAAATGCACCGTCCAGGCTAATCGCCACACTGGTGATGGCCTCATTCAGGTCGGGTGTCGTGTATTCCCAAACTTCCTCTTTGGCGCTGGCAATCCCGCCCACCCAATCAGAAACATCCTGAACATAGGAATGGGCTATTTTTCGGTGGTGGTTTTCCACCAGATCACGACAGACCGCAGGTGCATTCAAGTTCGCATATTTGTGTGAAATCTGCTGTGCAAATCGAGGGGTCGCATTTTGAATAATCCGGGCATTAAGTTCCAACGGACAGTAAATTTTGCCACCTTTGGAGGTTTGATAAACGAAACGCGATACCTCTACTGCCCCATAAGGCGTTTCATAAAATTTAGGGGTGGTTCCTTTAGAGGTAAATTTAACGCCGCCTATCTGAATTGGACTACCATCCGTATCAAATCTATTCATGGCATGTAACGTGGCCAATTGCCCTACTTCGTTACAGGCATCCAATATGGTATGCTCTGCCTCAAAAAGGCTGCCTGTAATTTTTATTTTGATTTGTATCGTTAGCTCTTCGCCATCGTGTGCTATAAGTTCTGCTTTCATTCGGTCATAGGGCTGGAATATTTCAAGACAGTATAACCGATATGCACATCAATTAAAATCAGCACCCCATAATATTGCGCTAAAAATTCATTTTCAAAACGAAAAACCAATATATCTGTAGAGCAAATGCCATTTTCTTTGGCTAGATAAACCTTGTTTAAATTCGGGCGTAGTTTGCCATAAAGCACATTGTTGACTTTAAAGCACGTTTTCGCGCTTTTGATTTGATTGTAATTGGCGCGAATATCACCGACCAATCTACCTGTTTGGCTTTCTATATTTTCCAAACCGATATAATTAACCTCGCCCTCGTAATTATTCGGGACAATTTGCTCGTTCACTTTTACCGCAACGTTTTCCAGTTTTTCTAAAAAAAAATTATCATTTTTTAAAAGCGGTTTTAATTCGTTTTTCGCCTGTTCCATACTCGCCTGCGCCGCTATCACTTCCGCATCAACCGCTTCACATGCCTGCACGATTTGAGTTTGTATTTCTAAAGGTGGTAGGGGGATTTTGATTTCTGCAATAGTCGGAATTGTTAATTCTATTTGACCACTTAATCCCTGTGCCATTTGCTCTATGGTTTTAAAACCAATTTGAGCAAAACATTGAAGTGCGTATTGAGGTAGAATTTTTTCATTCGGCCTGAAAATTGTAATATGACTGTCTGCTACAAAATCGCCTTCTAATTCAAAAAGAGTTACTCTCCCTGCTGTGCCAACACCAGTAGAGTTAATTAACAAATCACCTTTTTGTAGGTTTCTTTCATCTGATTGGAAGCCCTCAATAGCAAAATATTTTTCAGAAAATTCGAACTCTTTGAAACCTCTTGCTTGCCCAGATTTAATCACCTGAATATTTGAATTTCCATATTTGGTTGATTTACCTCGCTTTAAAAGCACATTTAAATTTGCGATCTTTTCTGATTCCCACTTACTTTCAATACTGACATCCTTTTTAACCGACAAACTAATATGCTTATCAAAATCCTTACGCGAAAAATCAAGCAAATCAACAAGCCCCACCAACGAAACATAAGTTTGTAGTGATTCAGGAATAACCACCGCATTGCCACAAAAATTGTCCTGAATCAACGCATTTATTTTGTTTGGGTTGTAACGGTTTTCAGAATCATACAATGGCGTAAGGTGTTGGTCTTGCGCGTCCGTGGTCAGCTTAATACCTTCATTGCCTTTTGCCGCCGACCATTCGTAACCTAAAAACTGCTTTTGCTCCTTGTTATCGCTGGGGCTTTTCACAATCAATACTTTCTGCGGATTGCTAAAGCTAAGCACAAAGTAAAACAGCTTGTCTTTTTCTATCTTTTGCAACGTGGTTAAAAAGCGTTTGTCCAGTTCGGTTTGCTTTTGCGTTACGCTGAAATCCTTAAAAAATTTTTGTGTGGCAAGTTTTTTAATGTCGCTGGATTGGTCAAAGTCTTTTTTGTAATCTTGAAATAACTCATGCGCCAACAGTTCTGCACTGGGCTTGCCATTTAACAGGGTTTGGTAATGCTCAAACGGGATGCCAATATGCCCGCAGTATTTTTTCAGCAGGTGCAAGTCTTGATAGGTCGCCATATCGTCATTAGGTTCGTCCTCGTCAAAACCATCAAACCAGTCTTCCACACGGTTTCGGTAATGCTCGCTAGGTTCAGGTAACTGGTATTTACGGCGGATAAACAACACCACGGTATTGGTGCCGGTTTTGCCAAACGTGCCACTGCCCAGTTCCACCAGCGCGACAATATCAAAATATTGCAACAGGATTTCTCGGCTACCAATATGGGTACTATCGGAATTAGATAATACTGACGACGGTACAATAATCCCTGCCACGCCACCTCGCGCCAGTAATTGCTTGGCGCGTTCAATAAAAAAGCATTGGATATTGCGGTTGTTAGCAACATCAGTAACAGTTTGCGTCAGTACGTATTGTTCGCGTTGTTCTTCGGGCAGGGTTTCTAAAAAGCCTTCCACGGCAAACGGTGGATTGGCGACGAGAATATTGAAGCTGTTTTTTTGCACCTTGGGGTGCTTGTCCAAGGCATCATGATGCAGAATATCTATGCCTTCCTGCCCGTACATAAACGCCGCAACCTTGGCGACTTTGGACAGGCGGTATTCTTTTTCAATGCCGATAATTTCCTTAAAAAATGCCTTGGCATCGGTTTGTTTGTACTGGCTGATAAACGGCTTGAGTTGCGCCGCCAGTTCGTTAAGGAAATGCCCCGCACCACAAGCGTAATCAATGGCTTTAGGCGCTTGGCTGCTGTCCTTAATGATGCTTTCCAGCGGCAACGACATCAGGATAAATTTACAAATCGGCATCGGCGTAAAAAACTGCCCTTCGGATTGTTTAATGCCCTGGTCGAGAAAATACTCGAACATATCGCCTAAAAACTGGTTTTGTTCCTGGTCTTTCAATCGTAAGTCTTGCCACATCTGCACGACTTCTAACAAGACTTTAGCGTTTTGGTAAAACAGCGCTTCGTTGTGTACGTCGATAAAACCAAAGTCGTTGTTAGTGAAAAACTTAAGCTGGCGGAAATAGTCCTTAATTTGTGCTTTGGTGGCGTTGCGTTTTTGCTTGACCGCCCAAAAGGCATTTTCAATCTGGTCGTTGCTGATATAGACAATATCCTGGTCTAAAAAACGCTCCATGCCTGTTTTATAAAGGGCTTGCAGGCGGTCGATTAAATCAAAGAATGAATCATAAGCGATGCCTTTCCAATAAAACTTAAGATCGGTGGTGTTTTCGGCTTCATCCACGATTTTGCACAAAAACAGATTGACCAGCACATCAAAGGCATTCTCCCGCCCTGATACATTGTGTTTGCGTAAAATAGTACGGAATTTATGGTATTTGCCTTCTTTGTCTTTGGCATCAATCGAACTGAGATCGTCCAGCGTGTATTTATCTTTGCCAATATGATACGGCTGGATGTTTGGCTCAAAAATGCCTTGGGTGGTGAATTCTTTTTTGTAGGTGTCACGCCAGACGTTAAAACGTTGTTTAGCGTCGCCGCCGTCTTTAAAGGATTTTAAGCCTTTACCTTCTTCTAAAACTTTGGGATTATCCTTGTGAGAAACGATATGCGAGACGTAGAACAACTCGCCTTTATCGGTGCAGTCCGATGTATACAGGCTAAGAAACTGGGTGTCGGGAATTTGTTGTGCATAGCTAAATAATTGATCTCCATCCAATTCGGTATTTTTCCAAGCCTTGTTAAATTCCTGCCCTGGAGTTTTACATTCGATAATCAGTAATGGACTACCTTGATTATCCTTAATCAAAATGTCCGCCCGTCCGCCACTTGCGCCGTGGCCTAGCTTCCATTTGGGTTCAAGTTCAATATGTTCGGGTTTGTAGCCTTTTTCTAAAAGTCGATGTACACATTCGAATACGACGTAGTTCTCATTAGCCGAAAAATTACAGGTTTGGCGTTCGTGGATTTTTAAGCCTTTGTCTTCTGGATAAATCAGTAGATTTTTATCGAAATCAACTTTTAATACCGCTTCCGAATTAGTAAATTGTTTGCTGTATTGATTGCCGTTTTTTTCAAAGCTTAAGCTGAGTAGCAGGTCTTTTAGATTGTCTTTATTTATCATTCTGGGGCTAGTTCGTTTAATTGGGAACCGTTATTAGTAAGTTTAAAAATTGTTTGTAAAAGGTAGTTTAAACGAATTAGTTGCTTACAGGCTCATTCGCATCACCAGCACCTTATTTTCGGAATGCCTTGATGTCTTGTCGCGGGAAAAAATATTCAATAAATGCGCTATCACCCCAGCAGAACGGGAAATTGTTTTTGATGCTTTTCTTGGTTCCTGTCTATGGGTTAATATTTACTTTCGCTGGCGACCCAATTTACCGGACGAAGCTGATAACCATCTAATTGAACTGGCGGTCGCTGGTAATGCAAACTACATTATCACTGGCAACATGAAGGATTTTGTACGGGCGGAACTATTATTCCCCGAACTCAAAATTATTTCAGCAAGTCAGTTTATGAATTCATTTCAGGAGGCGAGATCATGAGTGTTATGACTATACGATTGGCGGATGACCAACACGAACGTCTTAAAATGCTGGCATCCCGCAAAGGCATCAGCCTTAATAAATTGTTTGAAGAGTTTTCAACCCGGATATTAATGGAATCTGATGCTGAAACCCAGTTTCGGCTGAGGGCAGCACGGGCAGATAACCAACAGGCCAAAGCCATCCTTAACAAGCTGGATAAGCATTTTCAAAATAACTTGAGTAGCTAAAATGTTGTAGGTTAGGTGGCTGAGGGAAGTTAATCTTCATCATCCTCAAACACTTCCCGCAAATCAATCTGACAATCAGGAAACAACTGCGGTGTGGCAATATCCTCACCAGAATACATATTCAGCAATTGGTATTTTTCGCCCTGTTCATCCAAAACAAATTGATGCACCGCCCTTTCACCTGGATACACCAACCAATATTCTTTTACACCGCTTTCCTGATAAAGCTGATATTTAATCTGCATTTCCTTTTTGGAATTGCCTTTGGACAAAATTTCTATCACCCAATCCGGCGAACCCAAACAGCCTTTGGTATCAATCTTGGTTTTATCGCAAATAACACACAGATCAGGCTGTACCACCGAATAAATATCCCGATTGGCGATAATGGATTTTTTGCGGTCGTACAAACGCACATCAAATGGCGCGGCATACGCCTGGCACTGTTTTTGTTTAAAAAAAACAAACAAAGCCCCACCCAAGCGCCAAGAAATACCTTGATGCTCTGAACTCGGCGCTGGACTCATCGCCATAATTTTGCCCTTAATCAACTCAACGGCATCATCAAACTGCCAGGTCAGGTAATCGGCATACGTGTACGTACCGTTTAAGTCCAGTTTTGTTAGATCAGTTATAACCATACCGCACCTCACTACAGTGTTTGTTTATCAAATCCGTACCTTGCCGAGCAGTAAACTGAACGGCTCAACAATCACTTTTTCACCGACATTAACACCCGTACATTCAGACGGCAACACAATATAACAATTAGCCCGACTTAATGAACTGAGTATATTTGAACCCTGCACCCCGGACGAAACCACTAAAAAGTTACCGTCATCATCCTGAGTTAAAATACCGCGTTGAAAATCCTGCCGCCCAGCCGCTTTTTTAAGCAGACTGTTACAAGTCGCCGTAATTCTAAGCGCTTTACTGGGTGACTCCCCCGCCAACTGCCGTAACGCTGGTGCGACAATTTGCTGAAAAGTCGCCATTACTGAAACAGGATTACCCGGCAAACCAAAGAAATAGCTCGCACCTATTTTACCAAACGCCAACGGCTTACCGGGTTTAATGGCAATTTTCCAAAAGTTAACTTCACCGCAATGCTCCAAAATTTCTTTAACATAATCCGCCTCGCCCACCGAAGCGCCACCCGTGGTAATCACTATATCATAAGCTTTTGATGCAGCAACAAGACTGTCTTCCAGTAACTGTTTGTCATCGGGGATAATACCCATATCGGTGGCGGTAATATTCACATCGGCCAACAAACTTTGCAGAGTGTAACGGTTACTGTCGTAAATTTTTCCAGATGTTAATGGCTGATCCAGCGGCACCAACTCATCACCAGTGGAAAAAAACGCGACTTTCAGCGCCCGTTTAACAATAACTTCCGCAACACCTACCGAAGCCAATAAGCTGATGTCCGGGACGGTCAGTTTTTTAGGGGGAGAAATTAAACATCTGCCTTGCTCAACATCTTCGCCCACTTCCCGAACATTTTGATGGATTTTTGTATCTTCAGGAAACAGAATGGTGTTGCCGTCAACCTGCACTTTTTCTTGCATGATGACGGAATCAGTTTCGGGTGGTAATACCGCACCGGTAAAAATCCGAACGCATTGGCCTTTTTGCAGTTGTCCCTGAAAAGGTCGTCCTGCCCATGACGTACCAACACATTCCAAGGTAAACGCGCTCTGCCCTGGTTTATTTGTACTGGCGAACGCATAGCCATCCATCGCCGAATTTCTGTCGAATGGCATGTTGATGGGTGAATAAATCGGCTCTGCAAGAATACGCCCCAAGGCTTTATTTAACGCTACGGTTTCTGATTGTTGAATAGGTTGTATCGCTAACCTTATTTTTTCTAAGGCTTCAGGAATGGTTAGTAAAGGTTTGGATTTGGGGGCGCAGGCATCAAGCATGGTTTTTTATAAAGCGAGTCAGAATAAACGCAGCCACCTGTTCCGGTTGATTTATATCCAATCGCACTAATGTCGATGGCATATCCAGGTCACAATCAGAAGCAATGGCAATGATGTTAGTATCATTAAGATACAACAACGGGTGATTCAATCCCGCACGGTGTAATTCAATCTTGGGGAAAGATTCGGATTTAAATCCTTCCACCAAAACTAAATCTAGCTCGGATTGGTCAAAGAGTTTTAGCTGGTCGCCCAAACGTGGTTCGAGTTCTGATGAAATCTCGGTAATCATGGCACGGCGGTATTTAGACACAATCATCACCGGCGATGCACCGGCCTGACGTAAACGGTAGCTGTCCTTGCCGGGCACATCAACATCAAAGTTATGGTGGCCGTGCTTAATTAAGCCAATGCGTAAACCTTTTTGCTTGAGCAAAGGAATAATCTGACTAAGCAAGGTGGTTTTGCCGACACCACTGTAAGCGGCAAAACCCAAAATCGGCACAAGTGCATGTTGCATGTTTGATAGGATGTCATGACAGTTACGTTGCCCGATATTCTAAGGTATTATTGCGTAAATCACGAGGACACTAGTCTTAATTAACCCAATCCGGAGAAAGCAGTGATGCAAACTGTTCTGCTGTTATTGCTGATTATCGGTTTTTTTGCCATGCGCTCGTTCTTAAAGGCAAATCCAGCGGTAGTCGCAAAATACATCAAAACGCTGTTGTGGTGTCTGGCTGGCGGTGTGTTAGTCTTGCTCCTTCTAACAGGACGCTTAAACTGGCTGTTTGCCTTAGTCGGTATTGCTGCTGCCTCTGCGGTTCGATTAGCACCGCTACTGCTACGTTACGCGCCGCAATTACACCGCCTATGGTGGCATCACCGGCAAACCAAACAAGGCCAGGATCAGCACGGTTCACAGCAACAGGGCTACACACGGTCTCCCAAAGGCGGCATGTCCGCTGAAGAAGCCTACCAGGTATTAGGTTTAAAAAAAGATGCCACAGAACAGGAAATTATCGGCGCACACCGGAAGCTGATGCAAAAAATACACCCTGATCGGGGCGGATCTGATTATTTGGCGGCGCAAATTAATCTCGCCAAAAAAGTGTTATTAAACAAATAAGCCCTTATGCCCCCTTATCCTGGACGATCAGTTGTTATTCAAAGCGTTTTGCTGAGCTTAATACTGCAAGCCTGCGTAGAAAATCCAAGCTATGCGCCCGTTACCACAAACAGTCAGATTATCTCAGACGATGAGCAAAATCAACCTGGCCTTAAGGTTATTGACAACACCCCATCTGAATCTAGCCAACCACCCAGAACCGTTATTAACACCACTGAACCTATTCCCTACCCTAATTTGGTTGATTCTACCCGTGAAATGCCTTCAGCCGCTGTATCCAGAGAACAAAAAGACCAAGACGATCGTGCATCTAATCCGGTATTAATACCTGAACAGGGTAAATACCATACCGTCAGGAAAGGTGAAACGTTATTTTCAATAGGCGTAAATTCAGGGCTTGGCCATCAGCAACTGATGAAATGGAATAACATTTCAGTACCTTACGCTGTAGAAGTTGGCCAAAAAATAAAACTGTTCACCAACAAAACCGCAGACGTTTACAAAAAACGCCGAGCCAAACACGAATACAGCACCGAAATAGAACACAAAAAAACAAAAACATCTTTTATTTCAGTCGCTAATAATAAATCATCTCATTTTGAACCTACCGCTAAAAAAACACGGCACTTTGTCAGTACTGTAAAATCTCGTCCTGTTAAAGTAGCAAGTATTTCAATTGATAACAAAAAGATGTTAAAGTTAGCGTTTCAGTGGCCTATTAAAGGTGTGGTTGTAAAAAATTTCCAGCAATCTAAAAACAAGGGTATAGATATCGCTGGAAAAATGGGGCAAACGATACGTGCTGCTGAAGCAGGCAAAGTTATCTATGGCGGTTCTTGGCTGGTAGGCTTTGGTAATCTGCTTATCATCAAGCACGATTCTACCTATTTGAGTGCGTATGCCAATAATAGCCACCTGTTTGTTAAAGAAGGCCAAAGAGTCAGTAAAGGCCAGGTTGTTGCTCAAGTCGGCAGGATGCCATCCCGAAAAGCTGCACTGCATTTTGAAATAAGAAAAAACGGGAAATCCGTAAATCCACTTAGACTTTTACCGAGCTTGTAATCAGGCCGTGTTAACTTAGACCGAATTGACCAGGAAGTAGAAATGATTGAAGAATTAATTGAACCTTCTGATGAAGATATGTTTGTGTTCGATGACCTGCCCTTTGATGAAGATATCGAAGTCGACCCCATCGAAATACTGGATATCAACGATGTCAATGCAATCAAGGCGCGAAATGATAATAGCTTTGATGCCATGCGCATTTATTTTACCGAGCTGAGCCGATCCAAACTACTGACTGCAGAACAGGAAAGATTTTACGGAAAAAAAGCTCTAGAAGGTGACGGCCAAGCCCGAAAAATTATGATCGAGAGCAATTTGCGCCTGGTTGTGAAAATTTCACGGCGTTACTTAAACCGGGGCTTACCGTTACTGGATTTGATTGAAGAAGGCAATCTGGGCTTGATTCGGGCGGTGGAGAAATTTGACCCTGAACGCGGCTTTAGGTTTTCAACTTACGCCACCTGGTGGATCAGACAAACCATTGAACGCGCGATTATGAACCAAACGCGCACCATCCGTTTGCCGATACATATCGTTAAAGAGATGAACACTTACCTAAAAGCGCAACGTCATCTGGCGCAATTGCTGGATCACGACCCCAGTGCCGAGGACATCGCTGCCCATCTTAACAAACCGGTCAGTAAAGTTGAGCAAATGCTCAAGCTCAACGAACGCGTCACTTCGATAGATATTCCAACCAGCAAAGATCATGACCAACCTTTGGTTGAATCGATTTCCGATCTGGAAAGCTCAACGCCTACCGATAAAATACAGGTAGACGACATACGCGGCAATATTGCCATGTGGGTATTTCAATTGCCCGAAAAACAACGCGAAGTGATATGCCGGCGTTACGGTTTATGTGGCTATGAAGACTCAACGCTGGAGCAAGTCGCCCAAGAGTTGTCGGTAACACGAGAGCGCGTCAGACAGATTCAAATGGATGGTTTAAAGCGCCTGAAAGAAATTCTTGAATTCAACGGTTATTCCTTTGAATCCATTTTCAACTGATAATATCAGCACAGGTAGAAACGCATTGCTTGCGTTTCTACAGCAGTTATTTAATGTCTGTTTCTAAGAAAATACCTTCTGTAACGGCCAATCCCGGTAATTAAACACTTGGCCGTGCTCCCTGACCGTTTGTATCCCGTCCAGGGCAATTTCCGCGATTACCCAACACACCGCATTAAAATCGCCCACCGCCAAAATACCGTTATCTGGAAAACCGCGATCAACTGGCGTATAAATTGCGGCCGCCCCCACATTCACATCCACGGCTTCAGACCAGTCGGCATTACCCACTAACGGTGATTGCACCACATAACACTGATTTTCCAACGCCCTGGCCTGACAACCGATTTTAACCCGATGATAACCCGCCACGGTATCCGTACAACTGGGCACCAAAATCAGGTTAACGCCCATTTCCGCCTGTTTTCTGGCCAGCATTGGAAATTCGCTGTCATAACAAATATTAATGGCGATTTTGCCGTATTTGGTATCAAAGCATTTTAATTCTGTGCCGCCCTGAATAAACCAGTGTTCATTCTCAAAGCGGGTCATGATCAGTTTATCCTGATAATCAACACGGCCATCGGGCATAAACAAATAAGCCCGATTGCGGTAAACACCAGACTTGATTTCTACCGGAAAAGTGCCGGATTGAATAATGCACTGGTGTTGCTGCGCCAAGCGTTTGAACAAGGCAATATAGTCATCATGCACGGTTTGCATAGCGACAAGCTGTTTACTTAATGACGAATAAACGTCTTTACCAAATAACGAAGCCAGCTCCATACTGGCATATTCGGGAAACAGCAGTATCTTGGCATCTTGCTTTGCAGCGTCGGCTACCCAGCGTTCAATTTTGGTTTGATATTCCTGCCAATTGGCCAGAAAGCTGATGTCGTATTGGGCGGCGGCAATTTTAACGTTCATGTTTTAACCAGAATGTCATCGGTTTTGCGGTTTCATCTTGGTCATCCAGATCTTTCCAAAGATAGGTGGTTTTTAGCTCAGGATGTTTGAAATAACCGCGTTTGTTCCAGAATTTATCTAACGGGACGTGATCGACAGGCCGTCGCGGATGATCGATTGGACGCTCTACGCAACAAAAAGTCAGGTGTTTAAAACCGCCCAACTCTGCCGCATGGGCTTCGCGCTCTTCAAAAAAACGCACACCCAAGCCTAAGCCGCGATAGGCTTTATTCAGCACCGATTCACTGCAATAAAACACTTCGTCCAGATTGTAGCCATTGTCAAGAAACGGTTTTTTCAGCTCGTCAGTTTCATATTGCATTGGAATAGCCGTAGATGCGCCGACGATTTTGTCGCCATCAAAAGCCAGCACAATCACGCTTTCAGGATGATCTATGTAGGTCTGTAGGTACTTTTTTTCATAATCGAGCGTACCGTCGTACAAATAAGGAAAATCGCGAAACACTTCGATTCGAAGCCGGGCAAGCTCAGGAATGTAGGGTAGTAGCGCAGCACCACTTTTTCTTTCGACACGAATAACGTTGGTCATGGGCGTAATCACATTAGATAAATCGGATTATTTTAGCCGAAGCCAAGCTGTTTTGGGAATTAGGATTGCAGCTTGCGTGGGTTGTCGGGGCTTTTGCTTTGCTGTGCTATTGAAAGTCAGGTGTTTTTTTGAAGATTTAGTGTGAAATAGTTAACAGACATCAACCGTAAAAATATTTACACTTAACTCGACTTTAACGTTCTGGTGTTAGGCTTTTTTTCAATGACCTAGGATTGCGTTCAATCCGCTTAGGCTTAACATCTGGGTTTTATTCGCCGACCTTTAGTTTTGTATATCTCGGACGTAGTTAATGACATAACACATCCCTATATGGAGAATTGCTATGAATGAAGATAACAATAACCCACTTACACCTGCCCTGCGCAAGCTGATGACAGCTTCTCTCATCTTGAAAACCACGGATGCCAAAACGCTTGCAAGTCATTTAAACCGTTCACCGTCCACTATCCGAACTGAGTTTCAGCGCATTCTCGTTATTATGAAAGTACATTGCCGATATGCGGCTTTGGAAACTGCAAAAGAGAAAGGCTGGCTGTATCCTCAAAAAAAATGGTGACAAAAGCTGAAAATGTATGCATTTGCAGTATTGTAAATTCGATAATTGTGGCGTAGTTTGTAAACCATGCGGATCTGATATTGCGTTCAACCGAAGCGCAGTTATACGACGGTCATTATTCAGCCTATCGGTGCCGCACACGGTTAGCTTTGCGTTAGGCTTATTTTGTTCTTCTTTTAAATGTCTGTTACAAGATTGGTTAACGAGTTTTGAGAAATTAAACAATTAGAAAGGCAGGGAAGAATCAATCGAGCCTGACCCTATTAATTATGATTACAGGAGAACGAAAATGAAAAAGTTTAATTGTTTAATCCCAGTGCCAGTCCGTCTCTTCGCCGCGATGCCGTTGATTTTTGGTTTGGCGGCTATTGTGGCAGCTCCTGCGGTAGAGGCTGTGACAGTAATTCCGGTGAACATCATCAATGGTTTTATCGATGTTAATGGTGGTGGTGTCAGCAACGCCGACGACTTAGCTAATGTTGCATTGTGGTGCGACAACGCTGCCCCGGTTCGGCTAGACTTCATCAACGGTGGGGTCGATGTCACTGAGAATGGTGTCGTCAATGTCAACGATGACTTGAACAACTGCGATTTAACCGACGAGAACGGCGGCATACCGAATTCGAACCAAGTCGACTTCAAGAACGGTGCGGTCGATGTCAACGAGGACAATATTATCAACGCCGCTGATGACGCGACCGATATTCAGCTGTTCGTACTACCGTGATTCTCGGAATCAACGGGATTTGGCTCTAATACTGCTACCTTAAACAGGCTTAGTCGTTTTATAACAGTAAGACAGGTAAAAAATAAAGGTTAAGCTCCTTGATATAACCGGATAGATTTATTGTCATCACATATCACTATCCATCAAAGAGTTTAACCTGTTCTAATCGTACAAGCACCCAAATCCCCTGGCAAATCGATAACTTAAAAAACGGCCGTATGGCGGGTAAATTGTAGGGTGAATTCGTGGTTAGAGCTATGGTGTAAAATGCTTGACATTTTAGTTAGGTTCTTCGTTTTCAGTAAAAACAATATTGTCCTAAACAAATTTTGTTTGCCTGAATTCATTGATCTCTTTATTGTCAACCCGATCATAAATTTCTTCGCTTGGCAGCGTTAAGTTAATCGATTCAAACGTAATTGAATCGCCAAGACTATATTCTTCTGGCTTCCAATCCGTTCTTTTACGAAGAACTTGTATACGAACAATATCTTGCTCTATCAATACATATTCCTGCAAAGAAGGGAGATTAATGTATTGAAGAAGTTTTGTCGTAAGATCGCGTTTCCTGGTCGATTGAGATAGCACCTCAACAATAATCATTGGAGTACTGGTTATGCCTTTCTCTTCCATGTGATTGCAGACAACAACGACATCAGGATAATAGTAATCTTTGGTTACTTTTGCCCTCGTATCTGACGCAAAAGCCTCACACGGCGTACCTTTCAGATGATTCCTCAATTCACCCAGAACATTAGCTGTTATCCGGTTATGATTTGTAGTCGCCCCAGCCATTGCATAAGCACGACCAACAATATATTCATGGCGAACCTCAGAATCCGGTTCGCTTGCCAGATATTCTGCTTCGGTCATGGAAATACCTATGGATTCAGCGTAGGGTTGTAAAGCCATGGAATTACTCCTTGGTAAATTATTTGTAATACCTGCGCCCCTTGTTATTTCCGCGCATTGTGATTAAAAAATGTAGCAAACACAAGTTCTAGTCACGCTAACAATGTCCACTCTTAAGTGCAATGTGAATCCGCCCTTGAACATCCAGTTGAAAAGTGCTCTTATTAGCGCACCAGTCACTAAAACTGTTTTAGCTGCAATTATGGCATCTCCCCTCACTGTAGACTTCATAAACCAATGCAAATCTCTCATCGGCAGCCAGAATGTCATTGCCGACCCTGAAATGCTAAAAGTGTATGAATGCGATGCCCTACTGGCGCTGAAAGCGTTACCCCAACTGGTCGTTTTACCGGAAACCACCGAACAAGTTCAAGCCCTGCTCAAGCTGTGTTATAGCCAGCGCATTCCCGTAGTGCCGCGCGGTGCCGGAACAGGACTCACAGGCGGGGCGTTACCGGTTGCCGATGGCATCGTATTGGGTTTAAGCAAGATGAAGCAGATACTGGCTATTGACCCGAACAACCGCACCGCACGGGTACAAGCGGGCGTACGCAACCTGGCGATTTCAGAAGCTGCAAAAGCTTACGGGCTTTATTATGCACCCGATCCATCATCCCAGATTGCCTGCACGATTGGCGGCAATATCGCCCAGAACTCCGGCGGTGTGCATTG